>DASUPA010000045.1:0-2594 GCA_036276335.1 Candidatus Methylomirabilota bacterium
CCGCGCGGGCCGGCGGCGCGCGAGCCGGGCGAGCACCTCGGCGAGATGATCGGGCGTTACCGGCTTCGTCAAGTGGGCGTCGAAGCCGGCCTCGCGCGAGCGGCGCTGGTCGTCGGCCTGCCCATAGCCGGTGATGGCCACGAGGATCGGCTCGGCGCCGCGCTGCGCGCGGATCCTGCGCGCCAGCTCGTAGCCGTCCATGCCGGGGAGCCCGATGTCCACCAGGATGATGTCGGGCCGCGTCGCCTCCGCCCGCGCGAGGCCGCTGAGCCCGTCGCCGTCCTCGTCGACGCGATGGCCGTCCTGCTCGAGCAGCTGGCGCAGGGTCCGCCGCGCATCCGCGTTGTCCTCGATGAGCAGCACCGCGGAAGGCGGGCAGCGCTCGGGGGCGCCGGCCGCGTCGCGGTCGTGCAGGAACGGCCGCCGGCTGAGGGGCAGCCGGATCGTCACCTCGCTGCCGCGGCCGGGCCCCTCGCTGTAGGCCTCCACGCGCCCTCGATGGAGGTCGACGAGCCGGTGCACGAGGGTGAGGCCGACGCCGAGGCCGCCGCCGGAGTGCGCGAGAGATCGGTCTCCCTGCACGAACGCCTCGAAGATGCGGGGCAGGATCTCGCCGGGAATGCCGATCCCCGTGTCGCGGACGCGAAGGACCGCGTCGCCCGCGTCCTCCGAGAGGACCACGTCGATGCGGCCCTTCGGCTCGGTGTACTTCGCGGCGTTGTTGAGCACGTTGACGACGATCTGCTCGAGCCGCGCCGGGTCGCCGTCCACGTAGAGCGGGCGGGCCGGCAGCGCCAGCCCGACGTCGTGGCGCCGCTCGTCGATGAGCGGGCGGGTGGCCTCCAGCGCGTTGGTGACCGTCTCCGCGAGCGAGACCGTCTCGTTCCGCAGCTCGATCCGGCCCCGCGTGATGCGCGACACGTCGAGCAGGTCGTCCAGCAGCCGCCCCAGCGTCCGCGCCTGGCGGTCGACGATGGCCGCCGACCGCTCGACACCGTCCGCGGGGGTGCCCGGCCGGCGCAGCAGCGCCGCCGCGGTGACGATGGCCGCCAGCGGGTTGCGCAGCTCGTGGGCGAGGAGCGCCAGGAACTCGTCCTTCGCGCGGTTGGCCGCCTCGGCCTCGGCGCGGGCCGCCTGCTCGCGCGCGAACATCTGCACGGTGCGCATCGCCAGCGCCGCCTGGTCGGCGAAGGCCTGCAGCAGGTCGATCTCGGCCTGCGAGAACGTCCGGACCTCGCGATGCGCGGTCGAGACGGCGCCGATGATCTCGCCCTCCGCCTGGAGCGGCACCGCGAGCACGGCGTGGTGCCCGGCGGCCGCGAGGCCCCGGCGGAACTCGGCCGTCAGCACCACGCTCGGATCGCGCAGGATGTCCGGGCTCCAGAGCGCACGGCGCTCGGCGACCGCACGCCCGACGAGGCCCACGCCGGGGGGCAGGCGATAGCCCGGCTTGAAGTTCTCGAGCCACTTGCCCGCGACCGCGGCGCAGGTCAGAGAGCCGTCGGGCTCCAGCAGTCGCACGATCGACGACTGGGCCCGGAAGAGGGGCAGGATGCTGGCCGCGATCTGCTCCGCCACCTGGGCAATGTCGAGCGATTGCGTCAGCCGGCGCGCGACCCGCGCGAACTCGTCGGTGTGTCGGCGGAGCTGCTCGCGCTCGTTCTCCGCGCGCTTGAGGTCGGTGATGTCGTCGACGTGCGCGACGAAGCCCTGCACGCGGCCGTCCGCGCCGACGTCGGGGACGTAGGTGGCGCGCACGTGACGCGTCTTGCCGTCCCGGTAGGTCATGGTGCTGTCGAAGCTGACGCGACGGCCGGCGAGCGCCGCCCGCACGTGCGGCGTGATGGCCGCGTACACCGCGTCGCCGAGGACTTCCCGGATGTGGCGGCCGGCGACTCCGCTCGCGGGTCGGCCGAACCACTGCTCGTACGCGGCGTTGTTGAACCGGTAGCGCTCGTCCGTGTCGACGTAGCCGAGGAGCGCCGGCACCGCCTCGACGATGGTGGCGAGGACTGGGTTGCTCTGCATCGAGGATCACGCGGTCACGCGGCCCGACCGCGCGTTGATCTTACCGTCCGCCCCCCCACGTGTCGACCGCCAATTGAGCGCGTTGTCTAGCACCCTTACGGTCTGATGTCTGTCCCTCGGTCGCCCTGCGTCATACTTGGATCATGGCCCACGCGACCGCGGTGAGACGCCCGGTCCGCCGGCGCCGCCGCCGCCGTCCGCCCGTCGCGGCCGGCTGGCGGCGCTGGCCCGCCGTCCGGCGCGCGCTCGCGGCGTACCGGCGCTGGCGCAAGCCGGGCCGCCGGGCGCTTCGACTCTGGCTCGCCGCGCCCCTGGCCGTTCGATTCGCCGTCGCCACGCTGGCCATCCTCGCGGTGTGGGCGGCGGTGAACTGGATGTACCACGTGATCCGCAAGCCGACCGAGCTGTACTTCCCGGTGAGCGGCGCGCTGTCCAAGGCGCCGCCGGAGACGTGGCGCAGGTACGGGCGGCTCTTCGTCCGGCACTCGACCATCGTCATCACGCCCGAGCTGCTCGCGGCGCTCGCCCAGGTCGAGGGCGCGGGCAACCCGGTGGCGCGGACGTAC
>DASUPA010000046.1:0-4707 GCA_036276335.1 Candidatus Methylomirabilota bacterium
TCGGCGGTCCGGGCACGCTGGCCGGCCCCGCCCTCGGCGCGGCCGTCATCGTCTTCCTGAAGAACTTCGTCAGCGTGTACACGAAGCGCTGGCTCCTGATCCTCGGCGCCGTGTACATCGGCGTCATCCTGTTCGCGCCGCGCGGCGTGCTGGGCGCGTTCAGGACGACTCAACGCTAACCTGGCAAGGAGAGGCCTCATGGACGCTCGCCTGGCTCGCGCCCTCGCCGTGGTCGTGCTCACGGTCCTGCTCGCCCCGCTGCTCGGGCCGCCGCCCCTCCCGGCGCAGTCCGGGCCGATCAAGATCGGGTTCCTGGCGCCGCTCACCGGTCCCTTCGCGCAGATCGGCAAGGACATGGTGAACGGCACCGAGCTGTACCTGGACGAGATCGGCCGCCAGGTCGACGGCCGCGCGATCGAGCTCATCGTGGAGGACACCGAGGGGCAGCCGGCGACGGCCCTCAACAAGTCGCGCAAGCTCGTCGAGCAGGACCGCGTGCACGTCCTCACCGGCGGCCTCCTCGCCAACATCGGCTACGCGCTGCAGCCCTACATCGACGGGCAGAAGATCCCGGCCACCTACCCGGTCATGGCCGCCGACGACATCACGCAGCGCAAGCCCGCGAAGTGGATCGTGCGCACCGGCTGGGCCACCAGCCAGCCGATGCATCCCTTCGCCGACTGGGTGCTCAAGAACACCAGGTACCGCAAGGTCGCCACCATCGGCATGGACTACGCGTTCGGCTACGAGACGGTCGGCGGCTTCCAGCACGTCTTCGAGGAGGGCGGCGGCCGGATCGTCCAGAAGATCTGGGCCCCGCTCAACACGAACGACTTCGCGCCCTTCCTCGCCCAGATCCGGCGCGACGCCGACGCGGTGCTGGCGCTCTTCGTCGGCCGGCTCGCGCTGCAGTTCGCCAAGCAGTACGAGGAGGCCGGGCTCAAGGGCAAGCTGCCGCTGCTCGGCGGCGGCACGTCGACCGACGAGTCGGTGCTGCCGCAGATGGGCGACGAGGCGGTCGGCATCGTCACCGCGCTGCACTACTCGCAGGCGCTCGCCAGCCCCGCCAACGCCAGGTTCGCGAAGGCGTTCGAGGCCAAGGCCGGCAAGATTCCCTCCTACTACTCGGAGGCGACGTACACGAACGCGCGCTGGATCGTGGAGGCGGTCAAGCTGGTGGGCGGCAAGGCGGAGGACCGCGGCGCGCTGCTGGCCGCGCTGCGCCGGGTCAACCTCAAGGAATCCGCGCGGGGCCCGCTCAGCATCGACGACCACGGCAACCCGATCCAGAACATCTACATCCGCCGGGTGGAGCGGGTCGGCGGGCGCCTGCAGAACACCGTCATCGCCACCTACCCGGCCGTGAGCCAGTTCTGGACGTACGCGCCGGCGGAATACCTCAAGCGTCCGCTCTACACGCGCGACCATCCGCCGTGCAAGCACTGCCAGTGAGGCCGTCCGTCTGAGCGACTGGGCGCTCCGCCTCGAGGGCGTCTCGAAGGTGTTCGGCGGGCTGCGGGCCGTGGACGACGTGGCGCTCGCCGTGCGTCCCGGCGAGCGCCGCGCGCTCATCGGCCCGAACGGCGCCGGCAAGACGACGCTGTTCAACCTGATCGCCGGCGCCCTGCCCGTCACCCTCGGCCGCATCGAGCTCTTCGGCCGCGACGTCACGCGGCTGCCCCCGCACCGCCGGGCGGCACTGGGCCTCATGCGGACCTTCCAGATCTCGAACCTCTTCCCGACGCTCACCGTGCGCGAGAACTGTCTGCTCGCCGTGCAGGCCCTCTCGCCGGTGAAGCTGGCGATGCACCGCCCGCTGTCCCGCTACGGCGGCCTGCACGCGCGCGCCGACGAGACGCTCGAGGCGGTCGGCCTCACCGACCGCGGCGCGGTCACCGTCCGCAACCTCTCGCACGGCGAGCAGCGTCAGCTGGAAATCGGCCTCGCGCTGGCGGGCCGGCCGCGGGTCCTGCTGCTCGACGAGCCGACGGCCGGGCTGTCGCCCGCGGAGTCGGCGGCCATGGCCCGGCTGCTGGGACGCCTGGACCCCGCGATCACGGTCCTCATCATCGAGCACGACATGGACATCGCGCTCGAGGTCGCGCGGCACGTCACCGTGCTCCACTACGGACGCGTGATCGCCGACGGCACGCGCGAGGTGGTGCGCGCGGACCCGACCGTGCGGGAGATCTACCTGGGTGCTTGAGCTGGCCGATGTCCACACCTACTACGGCGAGAGCCACGTGCTCCAGGGCGTGTCGCTCGGCGTGCCGGCCGGGCGCGTGGTGGCCATCCTCGGCCGCAACGGCGCCGGCAAGACGACCCTCGTGCGGACCGCGATCGGGTTCACGCCGGCCCGGCGCGGCACCGTCCGCTTCAAGGGCGACGACATCACGCGGTGGCCGCCGTACCGCGCGGTCGAGCACGGCATGGCGCTGGTGCCGCAGGGCCGGCGCGTGTTTCCCTCGCTGAGCGTGCTCGAGAACCTCGACGTGGCGCGGCGCCGCGGCAGCGGCCGATGGACGCTCGACCGCGTGCTGGAGCTCTTCCCGCGGCTGCGGGAGCGCGGACCCAACCGCGCCGGCAAGCTGTCGGGCGGCGAGCAGCAGATGCTGGCCATCGGCCGCGCGCTGATGACGAACCCGGACCTGCTGCTGATGGACGAGCCCACCGAGGGGCTGGCGCCCCTCATCGTGCGGGAGGTCGGCCGCGTCATCGCGGAGCTCAAGCGCGAGGGGCTGTCGATCCTGCTCGTGGAGCAGAACCTGCCCCTCGCCCTGTCGGTGGCTGACACCGTGCACGTCCTGTCACGCGGCCAGATCGTGCACAGCGGGACGCCGGCGGCGCTCACCGTCAACGAGGACGTCAAGTCGCGGTATCTTGGAGTCTGACATGCGCTTCGGGACCTTCTTCTTCTTCCAGGCCGCGCCGGGCCACCGGCACGCCGACATCATCCATCGCGAGCTCGAGCAGGTGGAGTGGACCGAGGAGCTGGGCTTCGACGAGGTGTGGTTCACCGAGCACCACTTCATCGACTACGGACTCTCGGTGGATCCGTCCTCGCTGGCGGCGGCGGCCGCCTCGCGCACGCGCCGCGTCCGCATCGGCCTGGCGGCGGCCATCCTGCCCTTCCACCACCCGCTGCGGCTGGCCGAGCAGATGGCCCTGGTCGACATCGTCTCCGACGGGCGCCTCGACGTCGGAGTCGGCCGCGGCAACCGCCCGGCGGAGTTCGCCGGGTATCGTGTCCCCCAGGTCGAGAGCCGGGAGCGGTTCGACGAGACCGTGGAGATCCTCCGGCTGGCGTGGACGCGCGAGCGCTTCAGCTTCCACGGCCGGTTCTTCGACGTCGACGACGTGCGTGTCATCCCGAAGCCGGTGCAGCAGCCGCACCCTCCGCTCTACCAGGTGTGCGTCAGCAAGGACGGGATCGAGAACACCGCGCTCCGCGGCTGGCCGATGCTCAACTCCGTCCTCACCGGCCCCGTGGACCAGCTCGTCACCAACCGCGACACCTACGTCGCGACGCTGCAGAAGGCCGGTCGCACCGCCGAGGAGATCGCCGCCCTCCTCGGGCGGTGGGGCGTCTCCCGCCAGATCTATGTCGCCGAGACGGACGCCCGGGCGCTCGCCGAGGCCAGGGATGCCGAGATGTGGTACCAGGAGTCGTTCCGGCGCTTCGTCGTGCCCGAGCGCATCGAGGACGCGCACCCGAGCCTGCAGCCGGGCTTCCGCGCGATGGCCGAGAAGCTCGCGAAGGTGACGTGGGAGGACCTCGTGCGCGAGACCCTCGCCTTCGGCTCGCCGGACACGGTCGCCCGCCACATCGAGCACATGCGCCGGCTCGGGGTCGGCCAGGTCCTCTGCTGGATGAACTTCGGCGGCCTGCCCCAGGACAGGATCCGCCGCTCGATGGAGCTCTTCGCGCGTGAAGTCATGCCGCGCTTCCGCTGACATCCCGACCGGCAAGGAGACCGCCATGCCCGTTCGCTCGCTCATCCGCGCCGGGGCGCTCGCCGCCCTCGCGGCGCTGCTCCTCCTCCCCGCGACCTCCCCCGGCGCCGAGCCGATCCGCGTCGGCTACCTGGGCCCGCTCACCGGCATCTTCGCGGCCGCGGGCAAGGACATGCTGGACGGCCTCAAGATGGCGTTCGAGGAGGTCAACTACGAGGCGGCCGGCCGCAAGATCGAGCTCGTCGAGGAGGACACCGAGGGCAACCCGGCGACGGCCCAGGCGAAGTACCGGAAGCTCGTCGCTCAGGACCGGATCCACGTGCTCGACGGCGTCCTGCTCATCAACATCGGCTACGCGCTGGTGCCCAACATCGAGCGCGACCGGCTGCCGTCGCTCTTCCTGACGACGCCGGACGAGATCACCAAGCGCAAGCCGGCGCGGTACGTCATCCGCTCGAACTTCGCGGCGAGCCAGCCCATGCACGCCCTGGGCGACTACGCCGCGCGGACGCTCAAGTACAAGCGCGTGGCTGCCATCGCGATGGACAACGGGTTCGGCCACGAGGGCATCGGCGGCTTCCAGCGAGTGTTCGAGGGCCTGGGTGGCCGCGTCGTGCAGAAGACGTGGGTGCCGCTCAACGCCATGGACTTCGCGCCGTACCTGACCCAGGTCCCGCGCGACGTGGACGCGGTCGTGCAGGTGTTCGTGGCGGGCCAGGCCGTGCGCTTCGCCAAGCAGTACGGGGAGAGCGC
>DASUPA010000047.1:0-3273 GCA_036276335.1 Candidatus Methylomirabilota bacterium
CTCCAGCGCGGGTCCGTCTACCTGGTGCCGCTGCTCGAGTCGCTCGCGCTGCCGGCGGCGGTGCGGGGGCGGTCCAATCCGAAGTCCACCACGGGCCGCCTCGACGTCTTCACCCGCGTCATCACCGACGGCACCCCGCGCTTCGACGAGATCCCCGCCGGGTACCGCGGGCCGCTCTATCTCGAGGTATCGCCGCAATCGTTCCCCGTGCGCGTCTACGCGGGCGGCTCCCTGAACCAGCTCCGGCTCCTGGAGGGACCGACCTCGATGTCGGACGCCGCGCTGCGCGCCCTCTACGCCGAGTGCCCGCTGCTCTACGACGACGACGACCGGCCGCTGCCGCTGGACCGCGTCGGCTTCAACGACGGCCTGTGCATGGGCGTCGACCTCTCGGGCCGCGCCACGGACGGCGTCATCGGGTACCGCGCGCATCCGAACCCACCGGCGGTGGACCTGGCGCGGGTGGGGCACTACGACCCGGCGGAGTTCTGGGAGCCGATCAAGGCGACCGCGCGCGACGGGTACATCCTCGAGGCGAACCGGTTCTACATCCTCGTCTCCAAGGAGCGGATTCGCGTGCCGCCGGAGTACGCGGCCGAGATGGTCGTCTACGACGCGGGCGCCGGCGAGATCCGCACCCACTACGCGGGGTTCTTCGACCCCGGCTTCGGGTTCGGCGACGGGAGCGTCCTCGGCACGAAGGTGGTCATGGAGGTCAGGGCGCGCGAGGTGCCGTTCATGGTGTACGACGGCCAGACCTCCTTCAAGGTCTGGTTCGAGCGGCTGCGGGGCCGGCCCGAGCGCGTCTACGGGGTGGGCCTGGCGTCGTCCTATCAGCACCAGACGCTGAGCCTGAGCAAGCACTTCAGAAGGTAGCGACGGGGCCTGACCCGTCGGTTAGAATGAGGGCGTGGCAGGGTGACGACTGTGGCACGCGGTCATCGAGCCCGATGGAGGGCCACATGGCAGAGCAAAAGAAGAAGGAAACGCGCCCGACGAAGCCGAACGAGGGTGGTGGCGATGGTGCGGCCGCCAGCCCGGAGCTGGCCAAGAAGGGCAAGAAGATCAAGGAAGACATCGACAAGCTCCTGGACGAGATCGACGACATCCTCGAGGAGAACGCCGAGGAGTTCGTGAAGAGCTACGTCCAGCGGGGTGGCGAGTAAGCGATGCCGATCTACGAGTACCGCTGCCGCGCGTGCGACAAGGAGTTCGAGAAGTACGTCCACGGACCGACGACCAGGGTCGCCTGCCCGTCGTGCGACGGCGGCGACGTCATGCGCAAGCTGTCCGTCTTCGGTCTGCGCAGCGAGGGTCCGATGCCCTCGCCCATGGCGACCGGCGGCGGCGGGTGCTGCGGCGGTGGCGGCTGCGGCTGCCACTGAGCCGATGACGCGTCCGGTGCTGCTCGAAGGGCCCGTCAGGGCCCTTCGGCGTTCTTAGCGATGGACCTGCGCCGGCTGGAGATCTTCGCGAAGGTTGCCGAGCTGGGCAGCTTCTCCCGGGCCGCCGAGACCCTCTTCCTGACCCAGCCGACCGTCTCCGAGCATGTGCGCGCCCTCGAGGACGAGCTCGGCGTGCAGCTGCTCGACCGGCTCGGGCGCGGCGCGACTCCCACGCCTGCGGGTCAGCTGCTGCTCGGCTACGCGCGGCGAATGCTGACACTCTCCCGCGAGGCGCACCAGGCGCTGGAGCGCTTCCAGGGCCGCATGAGCGGCGAGCTGGTGGTCGGAGGCAGCACGATCCCCGGCGAGTACGTGCTGCCGGCCCTCGTCGGACAGTTCAAGGCCAAGTATCCCGACATCTCCATCTCGCTGCTGATCGGCTCGACGCGGCAGGTCTCCGACTGGCTCGACGAGGGACGCGTGGAGGTCGGCGTGGTCGGCGCGCGGCCGGCCGCGCGCACGCTCGCCGCCCGGGAGCTCATGGCGGACGAGCTCGTCGTCGTCGTGGCCGCGACGCACCCGTGGGCGAGGCGCGGCACGATCACGCTGGCCGACCTCCAGACGGAGCCGATGGTGGTGCGCGAGCGCGGCTCGGGCTCGCGGGACGCCGTCGAGCACGCGCTGCACGAGGCCGGCATCGCGCCGGCGACGCTGCGCGTCGTCGGCGAGATGGGCTCGACCCAGGCCGTCAAGCAGGCCGTGCGCGCCGGCGTCGGCATCGCGCTGATCTCGCGCCGCGCGGTGGAGGACGAGTGCCGCGCCGGCCTGCTCGCCTGCGTGAAGGTGAAGGACCTGCGCGTCGCGCGGGCCTTCTACCTGGTGACGCACCGGGATCGCACGCGGTCGCCGCTTGCCCAGGCCTTCGTGGAGTTCATTGAATCGCAGTCGGCCGAGGGGCCGTCGAAAGGGTCATGAGCACCGAGGCGCGGAGCGGCAAGACGATCCGCCTCACCTCCTACGCCGCCTGCGCGGGCTGAGCGTCCAAGATGGCTCCTGGAGATCTCCAGGAGGTGCTGACCGTGCTCCGGCGCCCCAGCCTCGCGCCCGAGACCGCCCGTAACCTGCTGGTGGGCCTGGGCGCCGCGGACGACGCCGCCGTCTACCGCGTCAGCGACGACCTCGCCATCGTCGAGACCGTCGACTTCTTTCCACCGGTCGTGGACGACGCGTATACCTGGGGTGCGGTGGCCGCGGCCAACGCCATGTCCGACGTCTACGCCATGGGCGGCGAGGTGATGTTCGCGCTGGCGGTGGCCGGGTTTCCCCGCGAGTTCGACAAGACCCTCGTGGCGGAGGTCTTCCGCGGCGCCGCGGACAAGGTGGCCGAGGCGGGCGGCGTCATCGCCGGCGGCCACACGGTCGTGGACGCCGAGCCGAAGTACGGCCTGTGCGTGACGGGCCGCGTGCACCCGGACCAGGTGCTCATCAAGGGCGGCCTGCGGCCCGGCGACCGCCTGATCCTCTCGAAGCCGCTCGGGACCGGCGTCATCACGACCGCGGGCAAGGACGGTGCCGCGGGCGACGACGTGCTGGCGGGGGCCGTGGCGAGCATGTCGCGGCTCAACCGTCTCGCGGCCCGGGTGGCGCGCGAGGCCGGGGCGACCGGGGCGACCGACATCACGGGCTTCGGCTTCCTCGGTCACGCGACCGAGATGGTGGTGGCCTCCCGGGCGGGCCTCGAGGTGGACGCGGCCCGCGTCCCGCTCCTTCCGGGTGCGCGCGCGCTCGCGGAGGCGGGGCACTTCAGCGGTGGCATGCGCCGCAACCGGCGCTACGTCGAGGGCCTGCTCGGCGCGCGGCTGGAGATCGCCGCCGAGGTCCCGGGCGT
>DASUPA010000048.1:0-9368 GCA_036276335.1 Candidatus Methylomirabilota bacterium
CGGCCGCGCGCCGCGACCTCGAGCGCGCCGCCTGAGCCGCGCGCCCGCCCCGACCGGGCGCGTTCTTTGCGCGGGCGGTAGGATGAGCGGTATGCCCGTCGTCTCGCGCAGGGAAGGAGCCCGAACGATGCGCATCGGTTCCCGCCGCTGGTGGTCGGTCTGGGCCTTCCTCGCCGTGGTCACGCCGGCGCTCGCGCAGGACGCCCCTCGCTCGCCCACGCCGAAGGAGGTCCCGCTACCCGCCCGCACGACGGACGCGGCGGTGGGCCTCGAGCATCCCTGGGGGCTCGCGTTCCTGCCGGACGGCCGCATGCTCGTCACCGAGCGGCCGGGTCGCCTGCGGCTCGTCGCGCGCGACGGCAGCGTGTCGGAGCCGCTCACGGGCGTGCCGCGGGTGCTGGCGCGAGGGCAGGGCGGGCTGCTCGACGTGGCGCTGAGCCCGAGCTTCGCGCAGGACCGCCTCGTGTACCTGTCGTTCGCCGAGCCCGGCGGCGCGGGCGGAAGCACGGCCGTCGCCCGGGGACGGCTCGGCGAGCGCGGCCTCGACGACACCCGGGTGATCTGGCGGCAGGAGCCGAAGGTGAGCGGCAACAACCACTGGGGCTCCCGGCTCGTGTGGCGACCGGACGGCACCCTCTTCGTGACGCTCGGCGACCGGTACACCTACATGGAGCGGGCGCAGGACCTGTCCACGACCATCGGCAAGATCGTGCGGATCAACGCCGACGGCTCGGTTCCCCGCGACAACCCGTTCGTCGACCGCGACAACGCGCGGCCTGAGATCTGGTCGCTCGGCCACCGCAACGTCCAGGCCGCCACCCTCGACGCGAGCGGTCAGCTGTGGACGGTGGAGCACGGCGCGCGCGGCGGCGACGAGCTGAACCGCCCGCAGGCGGGCCGCAACTACGGCTGGCCCGTGATCACGTACGGCGTGGACTATTCCGGCGCGCGCATCGGCGTCGGCACCGCCGCGCCGGGCATGGAGCAGCCGGTGTATTACTGGGACCCCGTCATCGCGCCGTCGGGCGCCACCTTCTATTCGGGCGCGGCGTTTCCGGACTGGCGCGGCGACCTCTTCGTGGGCTCGCTCCAGCCCGGCCGGCTGGTCCGGCTGCGGCTCCGCGACGGACGCGTCACGCAGGAGGAGCGGTACGTGATCGGCCGCGGCGAGCGCATCCGGGACGTCACCGAAGGGCCGGACGGCTTCCTGTACCTGCTGACCGATCACCCGAAGGGCCGCGTCGTCCGCCTGGCCCCGTGAGGACCTCCACCGCGGCGACGGCCGCGCGTCCGCGCTGGCGCGAGCGCCTGCACGAGGTGATCTTCGAGGCCGACACGCCCGCCGGCCGGTTCTTCGACCTGGCGCTCCTCGTCGCCATCGCGCTCAGCGTGGCGGCCGTGCTGCTCGAGAGCGTCGCCGCCATCCGCGAGCAGTACGGGCCCACGCTGCGGATCGTCGAGTGGGCGCTCACCATCGGCTTCACCGTGGAGTACGTGCTGCGCCTCGTCGCCGTCGACCGTCCGTGGCGATACGCCGTCAGCTTCTACGGGATCATCGACCTCCTCGCCATCCTGCCGACGTACCTGGCCCTGCTCCTGCCGGTGACCCAGCCGTTCATGGTGATCCGCGGCATCCGGCTCCTGCGCGTCTTCCGCGTCCTGAAGGCCGCCCAGTTCCTCCGCGAGGCCGAGCTGCTGGTCACCGCCCTCCGGGCGAGCCGCCGGAAGATCACCGTGTTCCTCGGCGGCATCCTCACCGTGGCCCTGATCATGGGCACGCTGATGTACGTCGTCGAGGGCGAGGCCCACGGCTTCACCAGCATCCCCCGCAGCCTGTACTGGGCGATCGTCACCATGACCACCGTCGGGTACGGCGACATCGCGCCCCGCACGCCGCTCGGCCAGCTGCTCGCGGCCGCGCTGATGATCCTCGGGTACAGCATCATCGCCGTCCCGACGGGCATCGTGTCGGCCGAGCTGATGCAGGCGGCCCGGCCGGTCTCGCGCCAGGCGTGCCCGGCGTGCGGAGCGGAAGGACACGACGTCGACGCCGCGCACTGCAAGTACTGCGGCGCGCGGCTGTAAGGAGACACGGATGGAGCGACGGCGATTCGGCAACGCGAGCGTCGAGGTGCCGGTGATCGGGCAGGGCACCTGGAACCTCGAGAAGGACCCGCGGACGGCGGCGGTGGCCGCCCTCCGGCGCGGCCTCGACCTCGGGCTGACGCACATCGACACCGCGGAGATGTACGGCGACGGCGCGGCCGAGACGCTCGTGGCGGAGGCCATCGCGGGGCGGCGCGACGAGGTCTTCCTCGTCTCGAAGGTGCTCCCGCACAACGCGTCGCGCGCCGGCACCATCGCCGCCTGCGAGGGGTCGCTGGCGCGCCTCAAGACCGATCGCCTCGACGCCTACCTGCTCCACTGGCCGGGCGACCATCCGCTCGAGGAGACGGTGGAGGCGTTCGAGCAGCTCCGGCGGGCGGGGAAGGTCCGGACGTGGGGCGTGAGCAACTTCGACGTCGCCGACCTGGAGGCGGTCTGGAAGCTCGCCGGCGCGCGGCTCGCGTGCAACCAGGTCCTCTATCACCTGCAGGAGCGCGCCATCGAGCACGCGGTGCTGCCGTGGTGCGAGCAGCACGGCGTGGCGGTGGTTGCCTACAGCCCGTTCGGCTCCGGCGCCTTCCCGGCGCCACGCTCGAAGGGCGGCCGCGTCCTGCAGGCGATCGCGGAGGCGCACGGCGCCACGGCGCGGCAGGTGGCGCTCGCCTTCCTGGTGCAGCGCGCGTCGGTGCTGACGATCCCGAAGGCCGGGCGCGTCGAGCACGTCGAGGACAACGCCGCCGCCGCCGGTCTCCGCCTCGACGCCGCCGAGATCGCCCGCATCGAGCGCGCGTTCCCGCGCGGCCGCCGCCCCCGCTCGCTGCCGATGCTCTGAAGCCGGCGGTCCCGGCCGCAACTATGGGTATACTGAGGCCAGCTCCGCAACGTCACGAGTGAGCGAGGCGCATGGTAGACGGCCAGCTGCTGGTGGTCGACGACGAGCAGGACATCACCGCCGTGCTTGAGGAGCACTTCAGCGCGCGCGGCTACGCGGTCGACGTCGCGCACAACGGCGGCGACGCCCTCGTGCTGGCCGCGGCGCGCCGGCCCGACACGGTCGTCCTCGACATCACCATGCCCGGACCCGACGGCTCCGAGGTGCTGTCGCGCCTCCGCGCCGTGGATCCCACGATCGCCGTGGTCATGCTCACCGGCAACGGGGACGAGGATCTCGCGCGGTGGCTCCTGCGCGCCGGGGCCTTCGACTACATCCGGAAGCCGTTCGAGCTGGACGTGCTGGAGCGGGTCGTGACGGCGGCGGTGGCCGCGGGCCGGCGCGTCTAGATGAAAATGGGGGGCTCCGGGCGCCCCCCATGCCCCCCTTTGGCGGCTCGGGGCGCCCCGGCGGAGCCGTGGCGCCCCTCGATCCCGGGCCCCCGGCGGAGCCGTGGCGCCCCTCGATCCCGGGCCCCCGGCGGAGCCGTGGCGCCCCTCGAGATACTCGGACAGGCTCGGAGGCCCCCGATTTGGTTTATTGACTTAACTGTTAACCCGTTCGACCATTGGCCATCATGGCCAGCCGACGCTCGCCGGTCCGTCGCTCCCCGCGCACCACCTCGCAGGCCCAGCGGCTGCTCGACCTGCTCAACGCCCTCGGCAGCACCACGTTCCGGCAGCTGCTCTGGCAGCGCGCCTCCGAGCTGGACCTGACCTTCGCGCAGTCGCAGGTGCTCTTCTTCGTCGCCGAGCATCCGGCCTGCCCGATGAACGAGGTCGCCAAGGCCTTCGGCGTGACGCTGCCGGCCGTGACCCACATCGTCGACCGCCTCGAGGAGAAGCGCTTCATGAGCCGCGCGCACCACCCCGCCGACCGGCGCGTCTACGTGCTGGAGCTCACGCGCGCGGGGCAGGCCCTGGTGGAGGAGCTGCACGGCATCCAGATGCGGGCGCTCGACGGCGTGCTGACGCGGATGTCGCCGGAGGACCGGGAGCGCGCCGTGCGCGGCATCGAGGCGCTGGTCGAGGCGGCGGTGGAGGCCTCCGCGCGATGACGCGCTGGGCGCCGGTCGGCCTGCTCGCGCTCGCGCTGGTGTCGGCCGGCTGCTCCGACAGCGCGACCGGGACGCCGGCCCGGACGGCGGCGCCGCCGGCGGTGCCCGTCCGCGCCGGCGTGGCGACGGAGAAGCCGGTCCCGCTCGACATCACCGCCATCGGCAACGTGCAGGCCTTCACGGTCGTCGGCGTGAAGTCCCAGGTGGGCGGCCAGGTCATGCAGGTCCACTTCAGCGAGGGGACCGACGTCAAGCAGGGCGACCTGCTCTTCACCATCGACCCGCGGCCGTTCGAGGCGGCGGTCCGGCAGGCCGAGGCCACCGTCGGCCGCGACCGGGCCCAGCTGCGGCAGGCGGAGGCGTCGCTGGCCCAGCGGCGCGCGGAGATCGAGCAGGCGCTGGCCAACCTGGAGCGCGACAAAGCGCAGCTCGACCACGCGCGGACCCAGGAGCGCCGGTACCGGGAGCTCGTCGAGCGGGAGCTGATCGCGCGCGAGCAGTACGAGAACTTCCGGACGCAGATGGCGGCCATGGAGGCCACCGTCGCCGCCGACCGCGCGGCCGTCGAGAACGCCCGGGCGGCCGCCGCCGCCGCCGAGGCGGGCGTGGAGAACGCGCGCGCGGCCATCAAGGCCGACCAGGCCGTGGTCGACAACGCCCGGCTGCAGCTCGCGTACACGACGATCCGCGCGCCCATGAGCGGCCGCACCGGCAACCTCATGGTCCAGGTCGGCAACGTGGTGAAGGCGAACGAGGGCGACCCGATGGTCGTCATCGCGCAGATCCGCCCGATCTACGTGTCGTTCGCGGTGCCCGAGCAGCACCTCACCGCCCTCGCGCGCTACCAGACGAAGGACGGGCTGCGCGTGCGCGCGACGCCGCCGGGCTCCCCGGCCTCCGCGACCGGCCGGCTCACGTTCGTGAACAACACCGTCGACGCCACCACCGGCACCATCCAGCTCAAGGGCACGTTCGCGAACGAGGGCGGCACCCTCTGGCCCGGGCAGTACGTCGACGTCGTGCTGACGCTGACGACGGAGCAGGTGGTCACCGTGCCCGCGGAGGCGGTGCAGAGCGGCCAGCGGGGCCCGTTCGTGTTCGTGGTGAAGCCGGACCTCACGGTCGAGCCGCGGCCGGTGGAGACCGGTCGCCGCGTCGGCGACGAGATCGTGGTCCTCCGCGGCGTCGCCGGCGGCGAGCGGGTCGTCACCGACGGCCACCTCCGCCTGGTGCCGGGCGCCAAGGTCGACATCAAGGCCACGGCGTCGTGAAGCCCGAGCTCTTCATCCGGCGGCCGGTCCTCACCACGCTGCTGATGGCCGCCATCGTCATCTTCGGGCTGATGGCGTACCGCCTGCTGCCGGTGAGCGACCTGCCCAACGTCGACTTCCCCACCATCCAGGTGCAGGCGTCGCTGCCGGGCGCGAGCCCCGAGACGATGGCCTCCGCGGTGGCCACGCCCCTCGAGAAGCAGTTCACCACCATCGCCGGCATCGACTCGATGACGTCGACGAGCGCGCTCGGGCTCACCAACATCACGATCCAGTTCACGCTCAAGCGCGACATCGACGGCGCCGCCCAGGACGTGCAGGCGGCCATCACGAAGGCGATGCCGCTGCTGCCGCCCGGCATGCCGAGCCCGCCGACCTACCAGAAGGTCAACCCCGCCGACCAGCCGGTGCTCTACATGTCCGTCAGCTCGCCCACGCTGCCGCTCTACACGGTCGACGAGTACGCGCAGACGACCATCGCGCAGCGCATCTCGACCGTCAGCGGCGTCGCCCAGGTGACGGTCTTCGGCTCGCAGAAGTACGCGGTGCGCGTGCAGGTGGACCCCCGGGCGCTCGCCTCGCGCGGCATCGGCATCGACGAGGTGGAGCAGGCGATCGCCCGCGGCAACGTCAACAAGCCCACCGGCACGCTGTACGGCCCGCACCAGGCGTTCAACGTGCAGGCCACCGGGCAGCTGCAGGACGCCGCCGCCTACCGGTCGATGGTGGTCGCCTACCGCAATGGCTCACCGGTCCGGCTGCAGGAGATCGGCCGCGTCATCGACGGCGTGCAGACGGACAAGGTGGCCAGCTGGTACAACAAGGAGCGCGCGGTCGTCCTCGCCATCCAGAAGCAGCCGGGCACCAACAGCGTCGAGGTGGTCGACGCCGTCCGCGCCCTCCTGCCGGCGTTCCGGCTGCAGCTGCCGGCCGCGGTGAGCATCAACGTCCTCTACGACCGCTCGGCGGCCATCCGCGAGTCCGTGCACGACGTCCAGTTCACGCTGGGGCTCACCATCGCCCTCGTGATCATGGTCATCTTCATCTTCCTGCGGAACCTCTCGGCCACCGTCATCCCGAGCCTCGCCGTGCCGCTGTCGATCATCGGGACCTTCGGCGTGATGTACATGCTCGACTACACGGTCGACATCATCTCGCTGATGGCGCTCACGCTGTGCGTCGGCTTCGTCGTCGACGACGCGGTGGTGATGCTCGAGAACATCGTCCGCCACATGGAGGCCGGCAAGAGCCGCCTGGAGGCCGCCCTCGTCGGCTCGAGGGAGATCGGCTTCACGATCCTGTCGATGACGCTCTCGCTGGCCGCCGTCTTCATCCCCGTCCTCTTCATGGGCGGCGTGGTCGGCCGGCTGCTCCACGAGTTCGCCGTCGTCATCGGGACCGCCGTCATCGTGTCGGGCATCGTCTCGCTCACGCTCACGCCGATGCTGTGCAGCCGCTTCCTGAAGGACCCGGGCCACGCGCACGGCGCGCTCTACCGGGCGTTCGAGCGGGTGTTCCAGGGGATGCTGCACGTCTACGACGCGACGCTGCGCTGGACGCTGCGCCACCGCGGCGTGACGCTGGCGGTGCTCCTGCTCACCTTCGTCCTCACGGCGTGGCTCTTCGTCGTCATCCCCAAGGGCTTCATCCCCACCGAGGACACGGGGCAGATCTTCGCCTTCACGGAGGCGGCGCAGGACGTGTCGTTCGAGGGCATGGTGGCGCGGCAGCGCGCGGCGGCGGAGATCGTCAGCCAGCAGCCGTACGTCGAGCAGTTCATGTCGGCCGTGGGCGCGGGCGGCTCGGGCGTGGTGCCCAACACGGGTCGGCTCTTCATCCGCCTCAAGCCCCACGGGCAGCGGCCGCACGTGGACGAGGTGATCCAGGACCTCCGCCCGAAGCTGGCCGCGGTGCCGGGGCTGCGCGTCTACCCGCAGAACCTGCCGACCATCCGCATCGGCGGCAACCTCACGAAGGCGGTCTACCAGTTCACGCTGCAGGACACGGATCTCAAGTCGCTCTACCACTGGGCGCCGATCATCTTCGACCGCCTCCGCCAGCTGCCCGGCCTGCAGGACGTGAACACGGACCTCCAGATCGCCAGCCCCCAGGTGATCGTCGACATCGACCGGGCCAAGGCGTCGTCGCTGGGCCTGACGGCCGAGCAGATCGAGGCGGCGCTCGGCAACGCCTACGGCTCGAGGCAGGTCTCGACCATCTACACGCCCTCGAACCAGTACTGGGTGATCCTCGAGGTGGAGCCGAAGTACCAGCGCGACCCGGCCGCGCTGTCGCTCCTCTACGTGCGCTCGTCGTCCGGCAAGCTGGTGCCGCTCGACTCGGTGGCGACGCTCCGGGAGGGGCTGGGGCCGCTGACGGTCAATCACCTCGGGCAGCTGCCGGCGGTGACGATCTCCTTCAACACGCGGCCCGGCATCTCGCTGAGCGACGCCGTGGGCCAGGTGCAGGAGGTCATGCGCGAGCTGCGGCCGCCCGCCACGCTGTCCACGTCCTTCCAGGGCGCGGCCCAGGCATTCCAGGAGTCGCTGCGCGGCCAGGGGATGCTCCTGCTCGCCACCATCGTCGTGATCTACCTGATCCTCGGCATCCTCTACGAGAGCTTCATCCACCCGCTCACGATCCTCTCGGGCCTGCCGTCGGCCGGCGTGGGCGCGCTGCTCGCGCTGATGCTCTTCGGGATGGAGCTGAACATCTACGGCTTCGTCGGGATCATCATGCTGGTCGGCATCGTGAAGAAGAACGCCATCATGATGATCGACTTCGCGCTCGAGGCGGAGCGCGCGGGCGCCACGCCGCTGGAGGCCATCTACCAGGGGGGCCTGCTGCGGTTCCGGCCCATCATGATGACGACGATGGCGGCGCTGCTCGGCACCCTGCCGATCGCCCTCGGCATCGGCGCCGGCGCCGACGCGCGGCGTCCGCTCGGCATCGCCGTCGTGGGCGGCCTCCTCCTCTCCCAGCTCCTCACGCTCTACATCACGCCCGTGCTCTACGTGGCGATGGACTCGGTGCAGCGCTCGCTCGCGCGCCACCCGGTCTCGCGCGTCTTCTTCTGGCGCCGCCCGGCGCCGGCGCACTCCTGACGCGCGCACCGTCGCCGCACGCCTCGCCGTCGATCCCGGCCGCGAGCTGACGCCGCCGCGGCCGATCAGACCCGCAGCGGGTCGATCCGGCCGGCGAGCCCCAGGAGGCTCTCGAGAAGGTAGTAGCTGCCCACGATGAACTCGCAGCGGTTGGCGGCGTCCTGCGGCCGCGCGTCCGCGCGCTTGTTGAAGCAGGCCTCGGTCAGCATGCCGGGCGCGCGGCGGTCGCCCGGGTGCGTCGGCGTCAGGTAGCGCTCCACGAGCGCCCGCGCCGTCGCCTCGGCGGCGGCGCCGTAGCGGGCGCGGTCGGCCTCGACCGGCGCCACGCGGCTCAGCTTGACCAGCGCGGCGGTCGCGATGGCGGTGGCGGCGGTGTCGCGCTCGGTGCGGGGGATCGCCGGGTCGTCGAAGTCCCAGAACGCCACGCGGTCCGCGGGCGCGTGCGCCAGCCACCAGTCGGCGCCGCGCACGGCGGCCGCGATCCAGTCCGCGCGGCGGCGGTCCGCCAGGTAGCTGAGCGTGGAGAACAGCATGCCCCACGCCTGCGCGCGGCCCCACGTGCTCGTGTCGCTGTAGCCCTTGTGCGTGTAGTGCCGGACCAGCGCGCCCGTGGCGGGGTCGAGCGAGCTCGACTGGATGAACGAGCCGTCGTCGCGCAGGTGCAGGCGGATGATCGTCTCCGCGTGATGCTCCGCGATCTCGCGGAGCCCGGCGTCGCCGGTCGCCCCGGCCGCCCAGAAGAGGAAGGGCGCCGTCTGCAGGCTGTCGATGCTCGTCTCCGTGGCGCCGATGTGGCCGCCCTCCTCGGCCTGGGCGCCGAGCGGAACGAGCCGCAGCGCCGGCGCGTAGAGACGCCGGAAGCTGCGCGCCGTCTGGACGCCGATGTCGCGCGCCGCCGG
>DASUPA010000049.1:0-2031 GCA_036276335.1 Candidatus Methylomirabilota bacterium
TGGTCGGCGGACGAGAGCCGGGAGAATCCGCGCATCATGACCGGTCGCGTGCTGAAGGTCGACGCGCAGGAGGGCACGCTGGTCATCCAGACGCCGATCGGCGTCCTCGCGCTGCGGGGTCCGAGCGAAGACCTCAAGGGCGTCAGCGTCGGCGACGTCGTCGAAGTCGAAGTGATCGGCGACGACTACCCGAGCGCGTCGCCGCCGATGCTCGAGGAGCCCGAGAGACTCTGACAGTTCTCCCCGGGGCCGGTGCAGAACCGGCCTCGCGCCCCGTCCTGCGCGATTGCACATCCTACGAACGGCGCGGCCTCCGCGTGCGTCGCCGACTGACACATGCGCACGCCGGCACCGAAATTGCGCCGCGAGGGCGGCCATGGCGCGACGGCCGCGCGGCCCGATGACGACGCTCGGGGAGATGCGTCGCAAGGAACCGACTTGCTCGGTGTGCGGGCAGGGCTTCACCGGCGGGCAGCCGGTGGCCTGGACCGTCGGGCGCGATCGCATCCACGAGTCGTGCATCGAGGTCGCGCGCGTCACCACGCCCGGGCGCGCCAAGTTCGGTCCGTGGAAGGCGCCGGCAGTCCACGCGTTCCTGCAGCGAAGCGGCGGGCGGCTGTGCGCCTCGTGCCTCGCGATGGCGCTCGGCGTCAGCCTCGACCAGGCGCGCGAGGTGATGCACATCGTCGACGGCGTCGACGGCCTGCGGGTGCTGCCCGTCGCGTGCGCGTCGTGCGGGCGGGTGACGGAGGCGCTCTGCGCCGTTCCCGCGTCAGCCCAGGACCGCGTCGCGTCGTAGTCCCGTCAGCGCGGCGAAGCGCTCCATCCGCTCGACGCTCTCGCCCAGGTCCTCCGCGCGAAAGTCGAAGATCAGCTCGTGAACACCGAGCGCGGCGTAGGCCGCGATGTCGTCGAGGACCTCGGCGGGCGACCCCGCGAAGGGCCGCCGCGCGCCGCCGTCGTCGACTCCCCCCACGTCGTAGAGCGGCGCCTTGTAGGCGATCGTCAGCGCGGCCGGGTCGCGGCCCTCCGCCTCGGTGAGTCGCCGCAGCTCGTCCAAGAGCCGTCGCAGCTCGGCGGGTCGGAGCATCGCGGCAGGGTTCGCGCCCACGGGATGCCAGCCGGCGCCATGACGCGCGGTCCGGCGAAGCGCCGCCCGGCTGTGGCCGCCGATCCAGATCGGCGGATGTGGCTTCTGCACGGGCGCCGGTAAGCATTGCACGTCGTCGAAGTGGAAGAACTCGCCGGCAAACGACGCCGGCGACCGCGTCCACAGGGTGGTGAGGATGCGCAGGATTTCATCGCTGGCCGCGCCGCGGCGGTCGAAGTCGGGCGCCCCGAGCGCCTCGAACTCCTCGCGCAGCCAGCCGACGCCGACGCCGACCGTGAGGCGTCCGCGCGAGAGCACGTCGATCGTGGCCAGCATCTTCGCGGCCAGCACCGGGTGCCGGTAGGGCAGTATCATGACGCTGGTGACCAGCCGCAGGGTCGTGGTGCGGGCGGCGACGAACGCCGCGAGGCTGAGCTGCTCCAGCGCGTCGCCCCGGCCCGGGAACGCGCCGCTGACGGTGTACGGGTACTTCGAGGCGACGCGGGACGGAAAGACGACGTGGTCGCCGATGACGGTGGAATGAAAGCCGAGCGCCTCCGCCCGCTCCACCAGCGCGGTCAGGGCCTCGGGCGTGGCGCACCGTCCACGCGTGGGGAGATAGAAGCCGTAGCGCATCGCCGCACTCTAGTACGGCCCGGCGCCGCCGTCCATCGGCACCGGCCTTGCTTCGACCAGGCACCATGGCCCAACCGGCTGCCGTCGATCGTCCTTCCGTGACCGAGCCCCCTCCGCGCCCGCGGACACGTCTGGAGCTCGCCGGGACCGCGTACCTCGTTTTGCGGATCGGGACCGGTCTGCTGTTCCTCAGTCACGGCCTCCAGAAGCTGTTCGGGCTCTTCGGCGGCGAGGTGGTGCCGCTGGCCTCCCTGCTCGGCGTCGCCGGCGTCCTGGAGCTGATCGGGGGCGCGCTGCTCGCGGCG
>DASUPA010000050.1:0-2568 GCA_036276335.1 Candidatus Methylomirabilota bacterium
AGAAGCTCGAGTCGCGGGACGCGGAGGCCGACCAGCCTTCCGCGCCGCCGGCGCAGAGCGACCTCCCGCCGGCGTCGGAGCTCGTCGCCGAGATCGAGCAATTCCTGCGGCAACAGCGGCCCGAGTGACCCCGGCCGGGTCGACCCGGCTGCGCCTGCTTCCGGGCGGGCTCCTGCTGATTCTCGCGCTCGCGGTGGACACCGCCGTCGCTGCCGACCGCCTGTCCGTTCGGTGGCAGCCGGCCAAGCCCCGCGTGGGCGACGTCGCCCTCATGCTGCTGCGGGGGGCGCCCGACGACGCCACCGTGGAGGGCATGGTCGACGGCCGACCCCTGACCTTCTTTCCCTATGCCGGCGGCCGCGCCGCCCTGGTCGGCTTCGATCTCGAGGTCAAGGCGGGCGTCAAGCCCTGGCGGCTCGCGGTCCTGGTGCGCGAGGGGGACGCGCGCACGGCCAGCGGCAAGGTCCGCGTGGCCCCCCGGACCTTCCCGGTTCAGCGGTTGAGCTTGCCGTCCGGGATGGTGGACCTCGACCCCGAGACCGAGCGGCGGGCGGTGTCCGAGGGCGAGCGGCTCCGGACGCTCTACCGGACGATCACGCCGGAGCGGCTCTGGCGCGGGCCCTTCACCCGTCCGGTCGGGGGGACGGGACCCGGAACGGGCTTCGGCGCCCGGCGGGTCATCAACGGCAAGCCCCGCATGCCGCACGGGGGGGCCGACTATGCCGCGTCGGCGGGGACGCCGGTGGTGGCGGTGAACACCGGCCGGGTGGCGCTGGTCGCCGACTTCTTCTTTCCCGGCCGCCTGGTCGCCATCGACCACGGCCTCGGCCTCTACACGCTGTACTTCCACCTCGAGTCGGCGGTCGTGAGTCAGGGCGACCTGGTGGAGCGCGGCCAGACGATCGGCACCGTGGGCGCCACGGGGCGCGCCACGGGTCCGCATCTGCACTTCGGTGCCCACGTCGCGGGGGCCCGGATCGACCCCGCGACGCTCCTCGAGCTCGGCGTCCGCGACTAGCGCCGGCCGCGCTTCTTCGCCCGCTTGGCGCCGCCGGACTTGCGCGCCTTGGCGCGCGCCTTCGCCTTCGGGCGCTTCCGGGCCGTCTTTCTCGCCTTCGCCTTGGCCTTCGGCTTGCGCTTCCCGGCAGCCTTGGGGCGGCTGGGGCGCTTCGGGCGCGCCGGCTCGACCGCGCCGCCGCCGTCGAAGCCCCCCATCTCGGGCATCGACGTCGTCTCCATCCCGCCGTTCATGCCGTCCATCATCCGTTCCATCGAGTCCTCCCCCCGGAGCGATGGGTTACTGCTCGCTCCATACGGTGCGCCCGTGGCGCACACCGCGCAAGGGGGAAGATAGCCTCGACGCCTCCGCGCGCAGCGCGCCGTTCGATCCGATGGCGAGCGTGGAGCGCGCCAGGATCCCGCGGACCGCGCGGCGCGAGATCTTGATGGGCCGCTCCGCGGCGAGAGGGTCGGGATGCGCCGCGATCGCCGCGAGCGTGGCGAGGCCGATGAGCAGCGGCCACACGCAGGCCAGGCGCATGCGCCACTCCGCGCGCGGGATCGCGAGCGCGTAGCGCCACCCCTCGTCGTAGTGCGCGAGTGTCGTGCCGAGCCACCGATCGATCAGGGGGCGCGCGCGCGGCGTCGCTCGATGGTCGAGCAGGTCGCGCGGGGCGAGGCCGAGCGGCGCCAGCTCGCGGGCCGGCAGGTAGCAGCGCCCGTGGCGCAGGTCGGCCGGCACGTCGCGCAGCACGTTGGTGAGCTGGAGGGCCTTGCCGAACCGGACCCCGCGCGCGCTCATCCCGGCGGCGTCCCAGGCCGCCAGCCGCGGCCGGTGCGCCAGGTGCATGACCGTCCAGAACTCGCCGACGCAGCCGGCGACGAGGTACGTGTAGCGGTCGAGCTCCTCCGCCGTGTCGAGCGCCGTCAGCATGTGGGCATCATGGCCGGGGAAGCGCTCCAGGTCGAAGAGCTGGCCCTCGGTGATCGTGGCCAGGACGCGGCGCACGGCCGCCCGGTCGTCCGCGGGCAGGCGCTCGACCCGGGAGAGCGCCTCGGCCACGCGCGCCAGCAGCTCGCGCTCGGCGGCCAGCGCCTGGTGCGGCGCGCACGCCCGCCCGACGGCGCCCACGTCGGCCGGCGCGCCGTCGTACGCGGCGCGCAGCGTGCGAAGGTGGGCCATGCGCTCCGGCCGCGGAAGCAGTCGCGTGTCGGCGACGCTGTCGGTGGCGCGGGCGAGGAGGTACGCGAGGCCGATGGGCTCGCGCAGCGGGCGGGGGAGCATGGCGAGCGACAGATAGAACGTCCGGCTCGTGCGCCGGAGGACGTCTCCCAGCAGGTCGGTCAATCGAGATCGAACGGGCGCCGCGGCGGGTCGGGCGAGTCCTTCGCCTTCTTGAGTCCCTCCTGGAACTTGCGGTCGAGGAGCTTGCCCTTCTGGCTCTCCGCCTGCGTGGCCTGCCGGAACCGCTCCTCGCGCTCGCTCGACTTGGCGCGCAGGATGTCGAAGGCGCTCCCGAGATCCTTCGCCTCGCGCCGGGGCGGCGGCGCCTCGTGCGCGACGACCGC
>DASUPA010000051.1:0-3202 GCA_036276335.1 Candidatus Methylomirabilota bacterium
GCCCAGTCGAACTCGACCTGGACCTTGCGCTCCTTCGCCCACTCCTCGACCTGGCGGGCGAGGATCTCGTTGCCGGCGGTCACGTAGCTCTTGAAGAGCCACACTCGGAGCTTCGGCCCGCTCTGCGCGTGCGCCATCTTCCGGAGAACGCCCAGGCCGGCCGCCGTACCACCGGTGACGACCGCTGCCTTCCGCAAGAACTCGCGACGTCCCATGAGCCCTGCCGCCAGCTGCTCTGCCAGATTGCTCAGCCGTGCATCCATTCGACGCTCCTCCTTTGGAGCCCGCACATCGGGGTAGCCGGAGTGTAGACGAGCGCCCGCGGCGTGTCGACCCGTCAGGGGCGCGAAGCGATCATCATGTACGTCGCGCGGCCGACGGCGAGCAGCGTGCCGCCGGCATCGGTCACCCGCACCTCGCCGAACGCGATCGTCCGCCCGCGCTTGAGCAGCGTGCCCTCGGCGAAGATCTCGCCGCCCCGGGCGGCGGCCAGGTAGGTGACGTTGAGGTCGAGCGTCGTCTGCCCGACGCCGCCGCCGGACGCCTCGTGCACCGTCGACAGCGCGCACCCGACCGCCGCGTCCACGAGCGCGGCGTACACGCCGCCGTGCACGGGCGCGCCGGGCGCGTTGCGCAGGTCGTCGCGGACCGGCACGCGCAGGCGCGCCCAGCCCTCGCGGACGTCGGCGACCTCGATGCCGAGGTGCTGCCAGAACCGGTTCTGGCGCGCGCGGTCGCGCGCGCCGGCCAGCCGGTCGTCAGCCACGCCGGCGGCGCCGCGAGCGCGTGACGAAGCCGTTGGCGAGGTCGGCGGCGCGTGCCTCCGGACGGCGCTTCGACGACGGTCCCCAGCCGCCCCCGCCGGCCGACTCGACGAAGAAGACGTCCCCCGGCCGCACCGGGATACCGACCTCCTTGGTCTTCAGCACGCGCGTCGTGCCGCGCGACAGCAGCCGGTAGCGGTGCGGGAGACTGTCCCGGCCCCCGAGGATGCCGTAGGACGGATGCCGCACGCCGTCGCCGGCGGTGTTGGCCACGCCCGGCTCGGTGGTGTCGACGCGCAGGCGGAGCACGGAGCCCACCCCGCCGCGATACTGGCCGTCGCCGCCCGAGTCGGGGCGGAACTCGTGCTCCACGAACGTCAGCGGGAAGCGCACCTCGGCCACCTCGACGGAGCCGAACTTGATGCCGCCGACGGCCTGTCCCTCGCCCGCGGTCTCCCAGCCGTCCCCGACCGAGCATGCGCCGCCGCCGCCACGCGCGTGGAACATGTGCCAGATGAAGGGCCGCCTCGTGCGCGGGTTCACGCCCTTGATGGCGATCCGGAACCGGCGCGACCATCCGGCGAGGACGCGGTCCGGACACGAGCGCGCGAGCGCCTTGATCATGGCCTCGGCGATCTCCTGGGCGCAGTGGTTCGTGGCGAGCGTCACCGGCGCGGGCGGCCGCGGATGGACCACGGTCCCCTCGCGCGTGATGACCTTCACCGGCCGGAAGGCGCCCGAGTTCTTGGGCGTGCGCGGGTCGACCAGGAAGGCCAGCGCCATGTGCACCGCCGACATCGTGTTGGGGAACGACGAGTTCACGAAGCCGGTGACCTGGGCGTCCGACTCGCTGAGGTCGACGGTGAGGCCGTCGCCCTTCTTGGTCACCGTCGCGCGGATCGCCACGTTCTCCATGCCGTGGCCGTCATCGTCCAGCACCGACTCGCCGCGGAAGACGCCGTCCTTCCAGCTCCGGATGCAGGCGCGCGCCTGGCGCTCGGCCCCGTCGAGGATCTCGTCGACTGCGTCGACGACGGTCTTGCTGCCGTACTCCTCGATGAGGGCCAGCAGCCGGCGCTCGCCCACGCGTGCCGAGCCGATCATCGCGCGCAGGTCGCCCAGGAAATCGTGCGGGTGGCGGACGTTGGTGGTGATCATCGCGAGCACGTCGTCGCGGACGACGCCCGCGTCGTACAGCTTCAGCGGCGTGATCCGGAGGCCCTCCTGCCAGATCTCCGTGGCGCCGGGATTGTACGCCCCGTGGGTGGAGCCGCCGATGTCGCTCTGGTGCGCGCGGTTGATCGACCAGAACGCCACCTGCCCGTCGACGAAGACCGGCACGAAGGCCGTCAGATCGGGCAGGTGGTTGTTGCCGTGGTACGGGTCGTTCAGCAGGAAGACGTCGCCGGGGCGCACGCGCTCGCCGAAGAAGTCGCGCACCGACATCACCGCCCACGGGATGGCGCCCACGTGGATCGGCACGTGGTCGGCCTGCGCCACCAGGCGCGCCTGCGCGTCGCAGATGGCGGTGGAGAAGTCCCGGCTCGAGTTGAGGATCTGGGAGTAGGCGGTCCGCAGCATCGCCTCCCCCATCTCCTCCACGATGGCGGAGAAACGGTGCGTGAGCACGGAGACGGTGATGGGGTCGACCATGGCCGGAGTATACGTGAGGGCGGCTACGCGCGACGCGCGTAGAGCACGTCGCGGACGGTGCGCGTGAGGGTCACCGCGTCCACCGGCTTGGCGAGGTGCCGGTCGTAGCCGGCCCGGAGCGCCTCGCGGTGATCGGAGCCGTGCGCGAACGCCGTGAGCGCGATGGCCGGGGTACGGCCTCCCTCGTCCGGGCCGAGGCTGCGGATGTGCCGGATGAGGTCGTAACCGTCGACCTCCGGCATCCCGATGTCGCTGATCAGCACGTCCGGGGTCTCGGCGCGCACGGCGCGCAGCGCCGCCTCGGCGTCCGCGACGGCGACCACGTCCGCCCCCGACTCGCGCAGCAGGACGTCCAGGATGTCCCGCGTGTCGCCCTCGTCCTCCACCACCAGCACGCGCAGGCCCCGGAGGTCGGCGCCGCGCTCCTCGCCGTCGGGACCGGTCCCGGTCGTGGTCGCCGTCGGCGCGATGTCAGCCGGCAGCGTGACCGTGAAGGTGGCGCCGCGGTCCTGTCCCTCGCTCGTCACCGCCACCGTCCCCCCGTGCAGCTCGACGAGATGG
The DNA here is from genome assembly GCA_036276335.1 of Candidatus Methylomirabilota bacterium. Lineage (GTDB taxonomy): Bacteria > Methylomirabilota > Methylomirabilia > Rokubacteriales > CSP1-6 > AR12. The sequence continues at coordinate 2,979 of DASUPA010000051.1, forward strand.
CGGACGATGGCGAGGCCGAGCCCGAGGCCGGTGTGGACCCGCCGGTGCGTGCCCTCGGCCTGCCGGAACGGCTCGAACACGTGCGGCAGGGACTCCAGCGCGATGCCGCGCCCGGTATCCGACACGGACACGGCGACGTGCCGGGCCGCGCGCTCGGCGCGCACCGTGATGCGGCCGCCGGCCGGGGTGAACTTGACCGCGTTGGACACGAGGTTGACGAAGAT
>DASUPA010000052.1:0-8778 GCA_036276335.1 Candidatus Methylomirabilota bacterium
GATGTCGTCCCACGGCGCACAACGGTTAGTTGCTGCACCCACACTCTTTGAGGAGGCAGTGATGAGGAGACTGTTGGTAGTCGCAGTCGCCCTCGTGGCGGTCTTCGGGATGGTCGTGCCTGCCATGGCGCAGGCGCCGGCACCGAAGGTGACGATCACGGGGATCATCGACCAGATCGGGACGTACACGAGCAACATGAGCAAGTACGACAACAATTATGGTCGCTCGCAGGACGACGAGGCGTACGGCCGCACCCGCGGTCGGTTCGACATCGTCGGCGAGGTCGGTCAGGCCAAGGCGGTTCTCGGCTTCGAGATCGACGCCTACTGGGGCCAGTCCGGTAACACCGATAGCGCCGTGACCGGTGGCAAGCAGGGCTTCGGCGCAAACATCGGCTGGGACCAGAACACGGACTCGCTCGGCATCGAGGTGAAGTGGCTCTACACCGAGTTCCCGATGTTCCTCGTGCCGGATACCAGGGTGCGGCTCGGCGCGCAGCCGTACGGCACGGCGGCCACCTACAAGCTGGCTGCGTACGCCAACGGTGACTTTCCGGGTGTCAACTGGGTCACCCGCTTCGGGCCGGCTGCCGCGCTGAACCTGACGTACAGCCAGGTCGAGGAAGAGTTCACGGGTCGGGACTGGTCGAACGCGACCAACCCGCTCCGCGGCGAGGACTGGGTGATCATCGCCTCGTTCGACTTCTCGCCGTTCAAGGGCCTCGACATCAAGCCGATGTACTCGTACTTCCACGCCTCCGGGGTGACCGGCGGCGCGGCGCGTCAGGGCCGCGGTGGTATCGCCAACAGCGCCGCCGTGTTCGCGAACGGCGACGTCGAGGGGCGGCACACGCTCGGTGTGGACGCCCGGTGGACGGCGGGCCCGATCTCGGTGCACCCGACGGTCCTGTACCAGTTCGGTTCGCGCGACACCACGATCGGCGGCGTGGGCCGTGAGGCCGACATCAGCGCCTGGTTCGCCGACGTCCGCGCCGGCTTCCAGGTCGGCCCGCTGACGATCAGCGGTATGGCCATGTACACCACGGGTAACGACGCCGATGACGACATCGCCGGGGACGAGGTCAACTTCTACCAGCCGCTGTCGACGGACGCGTCGTACGGTGCCGACTGGGGCACGCAGATCTACTCCCTCGGCATCGACTACTTCAACATCCTCTACACGTCGGCCTCTGGCCTGAGCCCCGGTACGGCCATCGGCTACGACCGGTACGGGCGTTTCCAGGTCGGCGCCAAGGTCGCGTATGCCGTGACGCCGGCCTGGACGGTCGGTGCGGCTGCGACGGCAGCGTGGACGGCCAAGGAAGTCGACACGGATAGCACGCTCTCGGCGGCCGCTGGCCTCACGCCGTCGGCTGGCGCGGACGGTGACGAGCGCTATCTCGGTACCGAGGTGAACCTGAGCACGACGTACCGGTTCGCCCCGGGCATCGCGTTCGATCTCGCGGGCGGCTATCTGTTCGCGGGCGACGCGCTGGGTCACAGCACCACAGGGGCGTTCCAGACCGGGGCCAACGACCCGGATGACGTCTTCATTGCAACGAGCCGCGTCCGCTTCTCCTTCTAGGGGAGGCCGACCGTCGTCAACCGCAGCGGGCCCGGGGGCGACCCCGGGCCCGTTGTCATTCGGGAGGCTCGAACGGTATAGTGGCCGGGATGAAGCCACGCTTTCTCTCCACCGTCGTGGCGCTGGCGGTGGTGGCGCTGGCGTTCTCCGCCGGCGTGCGCGTCCTCGGGGCGCAGGCGCAGCCATCGTCCGCCGACACCCCCTCGGCGCCCCTGCTCGCGATCGCCGACCAGGTCGCCGCGCTCTTCCCGCGGGTCTCGGGACACGTCCTCGAGGTCCAGGGCTCGACGGTGACGCTGTCGATCGGCAAGCGGGACGGCATGCAGCCCGGGCTGGAGATGCTGTTGATTCGCGAAGGCCGCGAGCTGCGCCATCCCAAGACCGGTGAGATCCTCGGGCGTGTCGAGAAGCCGGTCGGCCGCGTCCGCGTGGAGCAGGTCTTCGAGGCGTACTCCACCGGCTCGGTGCCCGCCGGCACGGAACCCGCGGCAGGCGACGTGGCGCGCATTTCCGCCGGCAAGCAGCGCGTCACCGTGGTCGCGCTGGTCTCCGGCGTGCGCGAGACGATCGTCGAGGCGGCGATCACCGAGATCGTCGACGCCCTCAACCGGACGGGCCGCTTCCAGGTGTCCATGGGGGACGCCGTCGGCGTGTGGGCGGCACAGCGCGGGATCACGCCAGAGCAGGTCCTGGAGGGCCGCGGGCTCGCCGAGGCGGCCGAGCGCTTCAGGCTCGAGCACGTGCTGGCGCTGCACTTCTCGACCGTCCAGCGCCGGCCGTTCGTGGAGGCGCGCTTCATGTCGCTCCCGCGCACGACCGCGTTGATGACGTCGACGGCGTTCGTGCCCCCGTCGGTGCGCGTGTCGCGCGGCCAGCGCTTTTCCGCGGGCGGGGACCGGAACCCGAACCAGCCGAGGCAGCGGTCGCTGCTGGCGCGCATCCTCGGCGGCGAGCTCGAGGCCGGCAGCTACTCGAGCGGCGAGAACTCCATCCCCCTCAGGGAGATCGGCAAGTTCGGCTTCGCCGTCCTCTCGATGGACGTCTCCGTGGCACCCAGGGATCAGGTGCCTCGCCTCGTGCTGACGGACGGGGACCGGATCTGGCTCTATCGCGTCGTCGAGCGCGCGCTCGAGCCGGAGTGGACCTACGACAATCGCTTCTCGCGGCCCGGGCGCATCATGTCGGTCCAGCTGGCCGATCTCGACGGCGACGGCGTGTTCGAGGTGGTGGCCAACCGCTTTCATCCTGATACCCAGATCCTCCTGACGTCGTTCATCCTCGGGGTCCGGGATGGCAAGCCCGTGGAGATCGCCAGCGACACCTCGCAGTTCCTGTATGCGGTCGATGCGGACGGCTCGGGTGTGAAGAAGACGCTCTGGGGGCAGGCGTTCAGCCGGGAGACGTTCTTCCGTAGCGGGCACGCGGAGCGCCGGGTCCTCAAGGGCGACACGCTCGTCTCGGACGGCATGGTGCGCGTACCCGCCACGTTCCGTGCGACCGGCGCCACCATGGCCAACATCGCCGGCAAGCCGCCGGGCCCGCGCAGCCTCGTCTTCGTCGACGAGCACAACCGCCTGCGCATCGCGATCGACTCGGAGGAGACCTTCAGGTCCTCGACCCCGGTCGGCGGCGGCAGCCACCTGAAGATGGAGCTCTTCAAGATGCCGACCGAGCGTGGCGGCCGGAGCGAGTTCTACTACTTCCAGCCCACGCCGCTCGCGGTCGATCTCGACGGTGACGGCCTCGATGAGGTCGTCGTCCCGCAGAACCAGCTCGACGGACACCTGGCGATCGTCTTCCGCGGCCCGGCGGGCTACAGGCTGCAGTCCGTCAACTCCGGCTTCGAGGGAACGATCACGGCCCTCGGCGTGATTCCGGGCGACAACCCGCCGACGCTCATCGCTGCGGTCGTTCGCTTCAGCAACTTCCTCAAGAGTGCGGGCGAGACCCAGATCATCATGACGACCGGGGAGTAGCCGTCTCGACATCCGCCCCCGCCCGAGGTGTCCGGTGATTCAGCCCTACCGCAGCGTGGTGCCGAGCGTGCATCCGTCCGTCTGGCCGGCCGACGGCGCGCACGTGATCGGCGAGAACGAGTGCCTCGCCGCGAGACGGACGGGCTGACGATGACCGAGCGGCTCCCGACCGCGCCACCGCGCGGGATGCGCGACGTGCTCCCGGACGAGGTGGAGCTGCGCGACGCGGCGACCCAGGAGATCGTCCGCGTCTACCGGAGCCATGGCTTCCGCCGCATCGAGACGCCGGCGCTCGAGAGTCTCCGCCTGCTCCTCGGCAGCGAGGGCGGGGAGAACGAGAAGCTGATCTTCAAGGTCATGAAGCGCGGCGACGACCTCGAGGCCGCCCTGGCCCGCGGCGGCGAGCTCGCCGACCTGGGCCTGCGCTTCGACCTCACGGTGCCGCTGGCGCGCTACTACGCCGAGAACCACGGCCGGCTTCCCGATCCCCTCAAGGCGATCCAGATCGGGCCGGTGTGGCGCGCGGAGCGGCCGCAGAAGGGGCGCTACCGGCAGTTCACCCAGTGCGACATCGACGTGCTGGGCGTGGCCGGCATCGTCTCGGAGGTCGAGCTGATCCTGGCGACCTGCGAGGCGCTCGCGCGGCTGGGCCTGACCGGCCTCGCGGTCCGCGTGAACGACCGGCAGATCCTGGCGCTGATCGCGCGGCACTGCGGCTTCGCCGACGACCGGCAGCCGGGCTTCTTCATCGCCTTCGACAAGCTCGACAAGATCGGCGCGGAGGGCGTCCTGGGCGAGCTGCGGGAGGCCGGGCACGACGCGGCGGCGGTGGCGCGGTTCGAGACCCTCCTGCCGGTGCTGCAGAAGCGGGAGATGTCCCTCGACGCGCTCCGGGCCGCCGTGCCGGCGCCGGGCGACGGGGCGGCCGCCTTCGACCGCCTGGTCGCCATCCTCGGCCTCGTGGCGCCCGAGCTGCCCGAGGGCGCGCACGCGCACTTCGATCCGACGCTGGTGCGCGGCATGGGTTACTACACGGGCACGATCTTCGAGATCGTCTCCCCCGCGTTCCCCTCGTCCATCGCCGGGGGCGGCCGCTACGACCGCATGATCGGGCGATTGCTCGGACGGGACGTGCCGGCCTGCGGGTTCTCGATCGGCTTCGAGCGGCTCATCGCGATCCTGGGCGAGCGCGGCCGCCCGGGCGCCGCCGCCGAGCCGCGCGCCGTCACGGCGCCGCGCCGGATCGCGCTCCTCGTCGACGACGAGACCGCGCTCGCGCGCGCGCTGCAGGCGGCCCGCGCCCTCCGCGCGCAGGGGGACCTCGTCTCCCTGGAGCTGCGCCGGAAGAACACGCGGAAGCAGCTCGACGAGCTCCACGCCCACGGCTTCTCCGACCAGGCCGTCCTCGAGACGGGGACCTCGACGGCCGTCGTGAAGCCCCTCCGGCGAGCGGGATGAGCGAGCCGCTGCCGGCGTACCGGACGCACCATTGCGACGAGCTCCGGCGCGCCGACGTCGGAGGGATGGCAAGGCTGTCCGGCTGGGTGCATCGCAAGCGCGATCACGGCGGCCTTCTCTTCATCGATCTCCGGGACAGCTTCGGGCTCACGCAGATCGTCTTCCACGCCGGCAGCCCGCACCTGGCGACGGCGGAGGGCCTGCGACTCGAGAGCGTCGTCACGGTCACGGGGCGGGTGGTGGCGCGCGCGGAGTCCGCGGTGAACCCCAGGCTCGCCACCGGCGAGGTGGAGCTCGAGGCCGAGGACCTCGTCGTGCAATCGGTCGCCGATCCGCTGCCGCTGCAGGTCAACAGCGACGCCGAGTTCCCCGAGGACACGCGCCTGCGCTATCGGTTCCTGGACCTCCGGCGCGAGAAGGTGCACCGGAACATCCTGCTCCGCTCGCGCGTCATCGCGTCCATCCGGCGCCGCATGATCGACGCCGGCTTCACCGAGTTCCAGACGCCGATCCTGACCGCCAGCTCGCCGGAGGGCGCCCGGGACTACCTCGTGCCGAGCCGCATCCATCCCGGCAAGTTCTACGCGTTGCCGCAGGCGCCGCAGCAGTTCAAGCAGCTGCTGATGGTCTCGGGCTTCGATCGCTACTTCCAGATCGCGCCGTGCTTCCGCGACGAGGACAGCCGCGCGGACCGCTCGCCGGGCGAGTTCTACCAACTCGACGTCGAGATGTCGTTCGTGACGCAGGACGACGTCTTCGCGGCCCTGGAGCCGGTGCTCCACGGCGTCTTCGCGGAGTTCCGGCCCGAGGCGCGGGTGACGCCGCCGCCGTTCCCGCGCATCCCGTACGAGGACGCCATGGCGTGGTACGGCAGCGACAAGCCGGACCTTCGCAACCCGCTGCTGATCAGCGACGCCACCGAGGTCTTCCGCGCCTCGGCCTTCGCCGTGTTCGCCACCGCCATCGCGGAGCGCCAGGCCGTCGTCCGCGCCCTGCGCGCTCCGGGGGCGGCCGCGCAGCCGCGCTCGTTCTTCGACCGGCTGAACCAGTGGGCCCGCGACCAGGGCGCCCCGGGGCTGGGCTACGTCGTGCTGGCCGACGGCGGTGCGCGTGGCCCCATCGCGAAGTTCCTCGACGAGGGCCGCCTGGCGGCGCTGCGCGCGGCGACGGAGGCCGTCGACGGCGACGCGGTCTTCTTCGTGTGCGACGCGCCGGCGGCCGCCGCGCGGCTGGCGGGCCGGGCGCGCGCGCGGCTGGGCGAGGACCTGGGCCTCGTCGAGCCGGACGCGTTCCGCTTCTGCTGGGTCACCGACTTCCCGATGTACGAGCGGAACGAGGAGACCGGGGCGATCGAGTTCAGCCACAACCCGTTCTCGATGCCGCAGGGCGGCCTGCAGGCGCTGGAGAGCCGCGATCCGCTGACGATCAAGGCCTACCAGTACGACATCGTGTGCAACGGCGTGGAGCTGTCGAGCGGCGCCATCCGCAATCACCGCCCGGACATCATGTATCGCGCGTTCGCCATCGCGGGCTACTCGCGCGAGGAGGTCGAGGCGCGCTTCGGCGGCATGCTGAACGCCTTCCGCTACGGCGCGCCCCCGCACGGCGGATCGGCGCCGGGCATCGATCGCATCGTCATGCTGATCGCGGGCGAGAGCAACATCCGCGAGGTGATCGCGTTTCCGATGAACCAGCAGGCGCAGGATCTCCTGATGCAGGCGCCGGCGCCCGTGCCGTCCGAGCGGCTCAAGGAGCTGCACATCAAGCTGGACCTGCCGCCGGCCGGCCCCGGGAGGGGCTGAGCCCGCGTGGTAGACTGGGCCCAGGGAACGATAGTTTGAGCGACGCGACCATCATCACGCGCCGCCTGTCGCTGGCGCCGGACGTCGACCTGGCGCAGCTGCTCGGGCGGAACGACGACCATCTCCGCACCCTCGAATCCGAGTTCGAAGTCCGCATCGTCGCGCGCGGCCACGACGTGATGCTGAAGGGCGGCGAGCGCCAGGTGCAGAAGGCCGAGCGCGCCCTGACCCAGCTGGCCGAGCTGGTGCGGTCCGGCGCGCCCGTGCGGGCCATGGAAGTGCGCGCGGCCGCCCGGATGCTCTCCGGCGACGAGGACGCCGACGTCAAGTCGGTCTTCGCCGACGCCATCTCGGTGCCGTCCCGCAAGAAGTGGATCACGCCGAAGACCGTGGGCCAGAAGCGGTACGTCGACGCCATCCGAAAGAACGACATGGTGTTCGGCATCGGCCCCGCCGGGACCGGCAAGTCGTTCCTCGCGGTGGCGATGGCCGTCAACGCTCTCATGCGTCGCGACGTGGCGCGCATCGTCCTGACGCGGCCGGCGGTGGAGGCGGGCGAGCGCCTCGGGTTCCTGCCGGGGGACCTCTACGAGAAGGTCCACCCCTATCTCCGCCCCCTCTACGATGCCCTCTACGACATGCTCGAGTCCGAGAAGGTCGGCTCGCTGATCGAGAAGGGCGCCATCGAGATCGCTCCGCTCGCGTACATGCGCGGCCGGACGCTGAACGACGCCTTCATCATCCTCGACGAGGCCCAGAACAGCACGACCGAGCAGATGAAGATGTTCCTCACGCGGCTCGGCTTCAACTCGAAGATGGTGGTCACCGGCGACATCACGCAGGTGGACCTGCCCACCTCGCGCCACTCGGGGCTCATCGAGGTCCAGAAGATCCTCCACGGAGTCCCCGGCATCGAGTTCGTCTACTTCGACGAGGGTGACGTCGTTCGCCACCAGCTGGTCTCGGCGATCATCCGCGCGTACGGCGCCCACGAGGCGCGCGGCGCCGATCGCGAGGACGGAGCGCGCGCAGGGTCCGCCTGATGGCGGTTGTCGTCGAGCAGCGCCAGCGCCGCGTGCCGGTCTCGGCCTCCCGGCTGCGCCGCGCCATCGACCGGGCGCTGACGGCGGTCGGCCGGCCGGGCGGCCTCGTCGAGGCGGCCGTCGTGAGCGACGCCGAGATCCGCGAGCTCAACGCCGTCCACCGCGGCATCCGCCGGCGGACCGACGTGCTGGCCTTTCCGCTCGAGGCGGCCGGCGCCGGGCCGCTCGTCGGCCAGCTGGTCCTCGGCGCCGACGCGGCGGCGCGGCAGGCGCGTCGCCTGCGTGTGCCCCTGGCCCTCGAGCTCGACCTCCTCGCGACCCACGGCACGCTGCATCTCGTCGGCTACGACGACCGCGATCCGGTCGAGGCGGACCTCATGCACCGGCGCGAGCGCGAGATCCTCGGCCACACGCCGGAGCGCCTCTGGCACGGCCTCCTGCCCCCCGCGTCGCCTGGCGGACTGATCGCGGGAGGCGGACGCAGCCGCCGTCCCTCTCGACCAGGCCACCCACGGTCCAGGCCGACCTCCCCGCGGCCGCTACAGCGCAGCCGCCGTCCGTCTGGACCAGGCCACCCACGGCTCGCGCCGGCCTCCCGGCGCTCGTTACAGCGCAGCCGCCGTCCCTCTCGACCAGGCCACCCGCGGCTCACGCCGACCTCCCGGCGCTCGTTACAATGACCAGCGGCTTCGTGGCGCTCATCGGGCGACCGAACGCCGGGAAGTCGACGCTCCTCAACCGGCTCGTCGGTGAGAAGCTGTCGATGGTTTCCGCGCGGCCGCAGACGACGCGGAATCGCATCACCGGCATCAAGACCACGCCCGAGGCCCAGATCGTCTTCGTCGACACGCCGGGGCTCCACGCGGGGCGCGGGCAGCTCGGCGAGTTCATGCAGAAGACGGCGGTGCGCGCCG
>DASUPA010000053.1:0-15004 GCA_036276335.1 Candidatus Methylomirabilota bacterium
CAGCCCTTCCGAGCTCCAGCAGACCGCGCCCGCCGAGACCGCAGCGTTCCGCTCGCCGGTCCCCACCCAGATCGTGTCGAACGGCGAGTACAACCCCTCACCGCAGACCCGCGAGCAACAGCGCGTGGAGGCGCGCATCAAGGAGATGGCTGAGCAGCTGGGCCCGCGCCACGGCGTGAGCCGCCGCGGCTTCCTGGCGAGCGCGGCCGGGATGGCCGCCGCGTTCCTCGCCATGAACGAGGTGTTCGGCCCGCTCTTCGAGGTGACGGCGGCCGAGGCCCAGCAACCCGGCGCGGCGGCGGCCCGCGCCAACAAGCTCGCCGGCCAGTTCATCTTCGACGTGCAGACGCACTTCGTGCGCGACGACTTCAAGCAGGAGGGGCTGCTCGGCCTCGCGCAGTACGCCAAGCAGCACTGGAACCCGGCCATCGCCCGCGAGAACGACCTCTATCGCTTCAAGTTCGAGAACTACGTCAAGGAGGTGTTCGTCGACAGCGACACGAAGGTCGCGCTGCTCTCCGGCGCCCCCTTCGACGACCCGACGTGGAACCTGCTGAGCAACGACCAGATCGCCGCCGCCCGCGGCGCCATCAACCGCATCGCGAACTCCCGGCGGCTGCTGGGCCACGCCGTCTTCACCCCGAAGAAGAGCGGCTGGATGGACGAGGTGGACCGCGCCATCGCCCAGCTCAGGCCCGACAGCTGGAAGGGCTACACCATCGGCGACCCGCTGTTCCCGTCGAAGCTCGGGTCGTTCTGGCGACTCGACGACGAGAAGCTGATGTACCCGTTCTACGAGAAGATCAGCAAGGCCGGCATCACGACGATCTGCATCCACAAGGGCCTGCTGCCGCAGGACTACCAGAAGTCCTGGCCGAGCGTGTGGGAGTACGCCACCGTCGGCGACGTGGGCAAGGCCGCGAAGGACTGGCCGAAGCTCGACTTCGTCATCTACCACGGCGCCCTCCGCGCGTTCCTGGAGACGCCGGACGCCGCGATGGCGGAGTTCGACCGGACCGGGCGCATCACGTGGTCGACGGACCTCGCCGAGATCCCGGCGAAGTTCGGCGTGAGCAACGTCTACGGCGAGATCGGCACTGCCTTCGCGAACTCCGCCGTGGCCAATCCACGGTTCGCCGCCGCCCTCGTCGGCACGCTCGTGCGCGGTCTCGGCGCCGACCACGTGCTCTGGGGCACCGACTCGGTCTGGTACGGCTCGCCGCAGTGGCAGATCGAGGCCATGCGGCGACTGGAGATCCCGGCCGAGATGCAGAAGAAGCACGGCTTCGCGCCGCTCGGTGGAGCCGACGGCGTCGTGAAGAGCGCCATCTTCGGCGGCAATGCCGCGCGCCTCTACCACATCCACCAGCGCGCCGCCCTCGGGAGCATCACCAACGACGCGATCGCCGCCATCAAGGCCGAGTACGTCGCGATGGGCGGGATGCGCACCAACACCCGCTACGGCTATGTCCACCGCCCGCTCGTGTAGCTGACGAGTGGTCCCGGGCGGCGGAGCCCGGGCGGGTGGATGGCGCCACACCGGCGACAGGCCCTGCCCGTCCAAGCTCCGCCGCCCGCCGCCGACTGGTGTACGATGCGCGCCGGAGGCGACATGACCATCAAGGGGAAGGCGTACATCGCGGGGGTGTACGAGCATCCGACGCGGAAGGCGGACGACAAGTCGCTGGCGCAGCTCCACGCGGAGGTCGCGCACGGCGCGCTGGCGGACGCGGGCCTGACGAAGGCGGACGTCGACGGCTACTTCTGCTCCGGCGACGCGCCGGGGCTGGGCGGCCTGTCGATGGCCGACTACATGGGCCTCGAGCTCCGGCACATCGACACGACGGAGACCGGCGGCTCGTCCTACGTCGTGCACGTCGGCCACGCGGCGCAGGCCATCGCCGCCGGCAAGTGCGACGTGGCGCTCATCACGCTGGCCGGCCGGCCGCGGGCGGAGGGCATGGCGACCGGCACGGCGCCGCGGAACTACGGCGCGGCGGCGCCCGACGTGGCGTTCGAGTTCCCGTTCGGGCCGACCGTGGTGAACCAGTACGCCATGGCGGCCATGCGCCACATGCACCAGTTCGGCACGACCAGCGCCCAGCTCGCGTGGATCAAGGTGGCGGCGTCCCGGCACGCGCAGCACAACCCGCACGCGCTCCTGCGCGAGGTCGTCACCGTCGAGGACGTGGTGAGCTCGCCGATGGTGGCCGATCCGCTGCACCGGCTGGACTGCTGTGTCATCACCGACGGCGGCGGCGCCATCGTCGTGACGCGGCCCGAGATCGCGCGGTCGCTGAAGCGCCCGCGCGTGCGGGTGCTGGGGGCCGGCGAGGCGGTGAAGCACCAGGCCGGCGGCAAGATCGACCTGACCTACACGGGCGCGGTGTGGTCGGGCCCGGCGGCGTTCGCGGAGGCCGCCGTGCGGCCGGCGGACGTGAAGTACGTCTCGATCTACGACAGCTTCACGATCACGGTCCTCATCACGCTGGAGGATCTCGGCTTCTGCGACAAGGGGCAGGGCGGCAAGTTCGTCGCCGACGGCAATCTCATCTCCGGCGTCGGCCGGCTGCCCTTCAACACCGACGGCGGCGGCCTCTGCAACAACCACCCCGCCAACCGTGGTGGCCTCACCAAGGTCGTCGAGGCGGTGCGGCAGCTGCGCGGCGAGGCCCACCCCGCCGTGCAGGTGAAGCACTGCGACATCGCGCTGGCCCACGGCACCGGCGGCTCGCTGGCGACACGCCACGGCAGCGCCACTCTGATCATGGAGCGTGAGTCATGAGCGGATCGGGGCGTTCGATCCCGGCGCCGCCGGTGAGCCCGGAGACGAAGCCGTTCTGGGACGCGGCCGCGGCCGGCCGGCTCCTGCTCAAGCGCTGCGAGGCCTGCCGCGAGCCGCACTACTATCCGCGCGCGATCTGTCCGTTCTGCGGCAGCGATCGCACGACCTGGCTCGAGGCCTCGGGCGGCGGCGCGATCTACTCCTACAGCGTCTTCCGCCGCGCCCCGGTGCCCTACGCCATCGCCTGCGTCACGCTCGACGAGGGCCCTACCATGATGACGAACATCGTGGATGCCGACCTCGACGCGCTCCGCATCGGGCAGCGCGTGCGCGTGCGCTTCACGCCCACCGACGGCGGACCGCCGGTCCCGACGTTCGCGCCCGCGTAGGCCTTTCTTTTGCACGACTCGAGGGCGGCCCCTCGAGGAGGTGTGGCATGGCACGGCAAACCTCGCGCAAGACCGGACTGCAGTCCCAGGCGCGCAAGCGCGCCACCACCCGGCACGGCACCACGTCGACGCCCGCCGCGCGCAAGGTCCCGGGCGCCTTCGGACGCGAGCGCGGGGTCGCCGCCATGCGCCGCCGGCCGGCGCCGCAGATGGCGAGCGTCAACCCCGCGACCGGCGAGACGCTGCGGACCTTCGACGTCCTGACCGAGCACCAGATCGCCGAGCGGCTCGACCGCGCGGCGGACGCCTTCCGCGCGTACCGCCGCACGTCGCTCGTCGAGCGCGCCGAGTGGATGCAGCGCGCCGCCCAGGTGCTGGAGGCGAGGCAGGAGCAATACGCGCGGCTCATGACGCTCGAGATGGGCAAGCCGATCGCCGCCGCCGTCGAGGAGGTGCTGAAGTGCGCCCGCGGCTGCCGGTTCTACGCGGAGCACGCCGCGTCGATGCTGGCCGACCAGGCGATCGACACCCCGCCGGCCCGCAGCCTCGTCCGCTTCCAGCCGCTCGGCGTCGTGCTGGGCGTGATGCCGTGGAACTTTCCCTTCTGGCAGGTGTTCCGGTTCGCGACGCCGGCGCTGATGGCGGGCAACGTCGCGCTGCTGAAGCACGCCTCCAACGTGCCGCAGTGCGCGCTCGCGATCGAGGACGTGTTCGCCGCCGCCGGCTTCGCGCCCGGCGTCTTCCAGGCGCTGCTCATCCCCTCCGCCTCGGTGAACGCGCTCCTCGACGACGACCGGGTCGTGGCCGCCAGCGTGACGGGCAGCGAAGGCGCGGGCAGCGCCGTCGCCGCCCGCGCCGGCAGCCGCATCAAGCCGACGGTGCTCGAGCTCGGCGGCAGCGACCCCTTCGTCGTCATGCCGAGCGCCGACCTCGAGGCGACGGCGCGGACGGCGGTGACGGCGCGCACGATCAACAACGGGCAGTCGTGCATCGCGGCCAAGCGCTTCATCGTCCACGAGGCGGTCGCCGACGAGTTCGAGCGGCGATTCGTCGAGGGCATGCGCGGCCTCCGCGTCGGCGACCCCCTCGATCCGGCGACGCAGCTCGGACCGATGGCGACGCTCGAGCAGCGCGGGATCCTTGCCGAGCAGGTGCGCCGCTCGGTGAAGCTCGGCGCGCGCGTGCTCACGGGCGGCCACGCGCTCGACCGCCCCGGGGCCTACTACGCGCCCACGGTGCTGACGGACATCCCGCCCGCGAGCCCGGCGTACCGCGAGGAGCTCTTCGGGCCCGTGGCGCTGCTGTTCCGGGTGCCGGATGCCGCGGCGGCCATCGCCCTCGCGAACGACACGCGGTTCGGGCTGGGCGCCAGCGTGTGGACCAGCGATCCCGCCGAGCGCGACCGGTTCATCGAGGAGATCGAGGCCGGCCTCGTGTTCGTCAACGCCATCGTGGCTTCCGATCCACGGCTGCCCTTCGGCGGTATCAAGCGCTCCGGGTACGGGCGGGAGCTGGCCGTCGACGGCCTGCGTGCCTTCGTCAACGTGAAGACCGTGTCGATCCGGGAGGGCGGCAGCGCGGAGAGCGGGACGCGGCGCGCGACAGAATGAAAGGGATGACGTACACTCGGCCCGTGACCGAGCGCTCCGCCTCCGGCTTCGATCTCCGGCCGCTGACCGACGAGCAGCGCGGCCGCCTGGCGCGAGACCTCTCCGCCGAGGAGCGGCGGATCCTCCTGGACCACGGGACCGAGCCGCCGTTCTGCGGCGGGTTGCTCGACAGCAAGGAAGCGGGCGTCTACGCCTGCCGCCTCTGCGAGCTGCCGCTGTTCCGCTCGACGGCGAAGTTCGAGTCGGGTACCGGCTGGCCGAGCTTCTTCGAGCCCTACGACCCGGACCACGTGACCTACCTGCGTGACCGCAGCTACGGGATGGAGCGCGTGGAGATCCGCTGCCGGCGCTGCGACGGGCATCTGGGCCACGTCTTCCCCGACGGCCCGCCGCCGACGCGTCGCCGCTACTGCCTCAACTCCGCCTCGCTGACCTTCGTGCCGGAGGGCGCCGCGCTCGCGCGCGAGGCGCCGGCCTCCCGCTAGCGCGCGCCGTGGCGCTCGACGTCCCGGACGACGCGGGCCTCGCCGGCAAGGTTGCCATCGTCACCGGCGGCGGCGCGGCCGGGGACGGCATCGGCAACGGCCGCGCGGCCGCCATCCTGCTCGGCAAGGCGGGCACGCGCGTCGTCGTCGTCGACCGGGACGCCGGGCTGGCCAAGCGCACCGTCGAGATGATCGCCGCGGCGGGCGGCGAGGCGATCGCGCTGGAGGCCGACGTGACGCGGGCCGCCGACTGCGCGGCGATGGTGCAGGCCGCGCTCGACCGCTTCGGCCGTCTCGATTTCCTCGACAACAACGTGGGTATCGGCAGCCGCGGCTCGGTCGTGGACATCGGTGAGGACGAGTGGCGGCGCGTCATGCAGGTCAACGTCGAGACGATGTTCCTCGCCGCCCGGCACGCCATTCCCGCGATGCGGCGCACGGGCGGCGGCGCCATCGTCAACGTCTCCTCGATCTCGGCGCTGCGCCCGCGCGGCCTCACCGCGTACACCGTCTCCAAGGGCGCCGTCATCGCCCTCACCCGGGCGATGGCGGTCGACCACGGCCGCGAGGGCATCCGCGTCAACTGCGTCGCGCCCGGCCCCGTCTACACGCCGATGGTGTACGCCGGCGGCATGACGCAGGCGGTGCGCGAGCGGCGCCGCACGGCCTCCGCGCTGCAGCGCGAGGGCACCGGATGGGACATCGGCCACGCCGTGCGCTTCCTGCTCTCCGACCACGCGAAGTACATCACCGGCCAGGTGCTCGTCGTCGACGGCGGGACGACGCTGACGGCGCCGGAGCGCGACTCGCGGTAGCCGCTCGGGGGCACGGTTCGTGCACGAGGACGGCGCCATGCTGGGACCGCTTCGGACCGCCGCCGCCCATCCCGCCACGAAGCCCGAGCCTCCGCTGGATCACACGCACGAGATGCCGGCCATCCGACGTCTCGAGCGGTCCGGATACACCGCCGAGTTCGTGGCCGAGGGCGGCGACACGCTCCGCGTCTCGGGAACCGAGCGTCGATACGCGGCCGCCGACGCGCGCATCCACGACTTCTACCGGTTCGAGGGCACGTCGGATCCCGACGACATGTCGGTGATCTACGCGGTCGAGATGGCGGACGGCACGCGCGGGATGCTCATCGACGCGTTCGGGACCTACGCGGATCCCGCCCTGACTGCCATCCTCGACCGGATGGAGTTCGAGCCGCTGGCCGCCTGATCAGCCAACCTCGGCCCGGAGGCGGTCGTGGAGCCTCGCCAGCGCGTCGATCATCGCGTCGACGGAGCGCGCGCCCGCCTGGAACACGGCCGTGGCGTTGAGCGCCACGCCGTCGAATCCCATCGTCTTGAGCTCGGCCGCCCGCGCCACCACGCGCGCGGGCTCGGCGTAGAACCGCTTGCCTTCCGCGTCGCGCGGCGGCGGCGCCACCATGCTCTGGAGCCCGATGGCCGCCGGATCGCGCCCGGCCTGCTCGGCGTGGCGCCGGATGGTCGCGATGGCGAGACGGCCGTCCTCCGCGTCGCTGACGCGGCTGGCGAGCCAGCCGTCGCCGAGCCGGCCGACGCGGCGGAGCGCGGCCTCGGAGGCGCCGCCGATCCAGATCGGCAGCCGGCGGCCCTGCGGCGGCTTCGGCTCCATGCCCATGACGGTGGCGCGGTAGTGGCGGCCCTCGAAGGTCACCTGCGGCTCGCTCCAGTAGGTGCGCAGGAGGGCGATCGCCTCGTCCATCCGGGTGCCGCGCGTGCGGAAGTCCGCGCCGAGCGCCTCGTATTCCGACTGCTGCCAGCCCACGCCGACGCCGAGCCGGATGCGGCCGCCGGACAGCGTGTCGAGCGTGCTGACCTGCTTGGCGACCAGCGTCGGCTCCCGCTGCGGCAGCACCAGCACCTCCGTGCCGAGCGTGACGCGCGAGGTCGCGGCCGCCAGATAACCGAGCGTGACGAGCGCCTCGAGGATCGGCATGGCGGCGTGGTAGGGGCCGGGCGGCCGTCCCTCGATCGGGAAGCCCATGACCACGTGGTCGAAGATGTCGATGTGGTCGTAGCCGATCCGCTCGAGGGCCTGCGCCAGCCGCCGCACGCCCTCCGGACCCTCGCGGTACGCCACGCTGGGAAACTCCACCGAGAGCTTCATCGCACCTCCTCCGGGTTCTGGAGCCACCGCCACACGCGCTCGGGCGTGAGCGGCAGCGAGCGCACGGTCACGCCGAGCTCCGCCAGCGCGTCCTCGACGGCATTGGCCACGGCGGCCGGCGCGGGAATCGAGCCGCCCTCGCCGACGCCCTTGGCGCCGAGCGGCGTGAACGGCGAGGGATGCTCCAGGCGATCGACCTCGATGTCGGGGACGTCGAGGGCCGTCGGTTTCAGGTAGTCCATGAACGTCGCCGTGAGGAGCTGGCCGGAGTCGTCGTAGCGGAACTCCTCCAGCAGGGCGGCGCCCAGCCCGTGCACGGTGGAGCCGTGCACCATGCCCTCGACGATGAGGGGATTCAGCTCGCGCCCGCAATCGTGCACGACCACGTGCTTGAGGAGGCGCACGGCGCCGGTGCGGCGGTCGATCTCCACGAGGCAGCAGTGGGCCGCGTTCGAGAAGACGAGCTGCGAGCGCACGGTCCGGTCGGCCCCGACCGGCCGGGCGAGGGGGTTCTGGTGCGCGTGCCGCGCCTCCAGGCCCGGCGGCTCGCCGGGCGGCAGGCCGAGCACGTCGGCGTACGCGGTGCGCGCGAGCTCGCGGATGGCGAGGCCCCGGCCCGGCACGCCGCGCACGCGCGCCTCGGCCTCCGCCAGCTCGACGTCGTCGACGGCGACCTCGAGCCGATGGGCGGCGATGCGCCGGAGCTTGTCGCGCACCGCGCGGGCGGCGCCGAGGACGGCGCCGACGTCGGTCACCGAGAACTTGTTCGAGTAGTTCCCGGAGAGGTAGAGCCAGGGCGTCGTCGACGAGTCGAAGCCCCGCTCGACGTCCACGTCCGCCGGCGTGAGGCCGAGCTCGTCGGCCACGATCTGGGCGACGACCGTCTCGTACCCCTGGCCGCTGGCGGGGTCGCCGAGCGCCGCGCGCACGCGGCCGTCCGGCTCGACGCGGACCATCGCGGCCTCCGCGGAGCCGGAGGCGGCGCGCCGGCCGGTGATCAGCTCGTAGGACGCGAGGTTCGTGCCCGCAGGCTCCACGGAGGTGGCGATGCCGATGCCGAGGAGCCGGCCCTCGCCCCGGGCGCGCGCCTGCGCCGCCCGCCAGCCCGCGTAGTCGAAGCGCTCGAGCGCGCGGCGCAGCGTCGCCGGGTAATCGCCGCTGTCGTACTGCGCTCCGGGCGGGGTCGTGTACGGCATCTCCCCGGCCCGCACGTAGTTCCGGAGCCGCAGCTCGGCGGGATCCATGGCGAGTCGCCGCGCCAGCAGGGCCATCGCGCGCTCGACCGCGAAGCACATGAACGGCTTGCCGATGCCGCGGTTGGCGCCGCTCGGACACTTCGTCGTGAGCACCGAGTACGCCTCGTAGGCGACGGCGCCGATGCGATAGCCGTTGACGATGTTCCCGAGCTTGATGAGGTTGTGCTGCGTCGGCGACACGAGGTTCTTGCCCTCGTCGGCGACGTCGCGGACGCGGAGCGCCACCACCGTGCCGTCCGCGCGGTACGCCAGCTCGACGTCCATGACGCCGTTGCACGCGTGCATGAGGGCGCCGAGGTTCTCCAGCCGGTCCTCGAGGTACTTCACCGGGCGGCCGGCGCGCCGGGCGAGCAGGGCGCACACGAGCAGGTACGCCGGCCGCCGCTTGTTGCCGAAGGCGCCGCCGACGTCGGGCGTGACGAGGCGCAGCCGCGCCTGGGGGACGCCGAGGGACTCGGCCAGGATCGCGAGCGTGAGGCCGGGGCGCTGGTCGTTGGTCCAGAAGGTGTAAGCGTCGAGGCCGGCGTCGTACTCCGCGATGGCGCCGAAGGTCTCGAGCGGCGTGGAGGCGTAGCGCTGGATCGCGAAGCGCTCGCGCAGCACGCCGTCGGCGCGCGCGAAGGCGCCCTCCACGTCGCCGTAGGCGAACACGTCGTGCCAGAGCACGTTGGTCCCGAGCTCGGGGTAGAGGAGCGGGCTGTCGGGCCGCAGCGCGGCCTCGGGGTCGACCACCGGCGGCAGCGGCTCGTACTCGACGTGGATCCGCTCCAGCGCGTCCTCGGCGGTGGCGCGGTCCACCGCGGCCACCGCGGCCACGGGCTCGCCGGCGTAGCGCACGCGATCGACCGCGAGACACCAGTCCGGCAGCGGCACCGGGGTGGGGATCAGCGGCCGGATCGGCCGCGACGCGGCGGCGGCCTCGGCGCCGGTGAGGACGGCGTGCACGCCGGGCAGGCGCGTCGCGGCCGAGGCGTCGAGGGCGACCACCCTGGCGTGCGCGTGCGGGCTCCGCAGCATCGCGGCGTGCAGCTGGCCGGGCCGCGCGACGTCGTCGAGATAGAGGCCCCGGCCGGTCGTGAGGCGCGCGTCCTCCTTGCGCGGCAGCGGCGCGCCGACCCAGCGGGTCATGGCCGCTCCGCCGTCGACTCGCGGAGGCGCCGCGCGGCCAGCTCGATGGCGCGGACGATGTTGACGTAGCCGGTGCACATGCACAGGTTGCCGGCGATGGCGTCGCGGATGTCCTGTCGCGTGGGCGCCGGGTTCTCGGCGAGCAGCTCGTGGGCCGTCGCGAGCATGCCGGCCGTGCAGAACCCGCACTGCAGCGCGTGGCACTCCCGGAAGGCGCCCTGGAGGACGCTCAGGCCGCCGGCGGGCGTGAGCCCCTCGACCGTGGTGACCTCGGCGCCCTCGAGCTGGGCCGCCAGGAGCAGGCAGCTCCGGGCGGTGCGGCCGTCCACGAGGACCGTGCAGGCGCCGCACACGCCGTGCTCGCAGCCGACGTGCGTGCCCGTGAGCCCGAGATCCTCGCGGAGGAAGTCGGCGAGCGAGCGGCGAGCCGCGACGCTGGCCGTCACGTCCCGCCCGTTGACGCGGAGGCGCACCGCGACCTCGTTCATGCCGCGAGCCGTCCGACCGCGTCGCGGACCGCGTCCTCGGCGAGCACCCGGACGAGGTGGGCCCGGTACTCGGCCGAGGCGTGCACGTCGCTGGACGGGCGACAGTCGCGGGGCGCCTCGACGGCCGCGCGCGCGGCCAGCTCGGCGGACGGCGCCCGTCCGACGATGGCGTCCTCGGCGGCGCGCAGGCGGACAGGCCGGTCGTCGGCGCCGAAGGCGACGAGCCGCGCTCCGGTGCAGCGGTCGGGCCCGCCGCGGACGACGGCGGCCACGCCGGCGATGGCGAAGTCGCCCGCGCGCCGGGCGAGCTCGGCGAAGCCCCAGCCGGCGGCGCGCGCCTCCGGGATCTCGATGCCGGTGAGGATCTCGTCCGGCGCCAGCGCCGTCGTGAGGAGGCCGACGAAGAGCTCCGCGAGCGGGAGCCTGCGGTGTCCGGCGCGGCCGGCGACCACCACGCCGGCGTCGAGGGCCAGGAGCGCCGCCGGAAGCTCGGCCGCCGGGTCGGCGTGGGCGAGGCTGCCGCCCACCGTGCCGCGGTTGCGGATCGCGCGATGGCCCACGTGCGCGGCCGCCGCCGCGAGCAGCGGCGCGCGCGCCTGCACCAGCGGCGAGGTCAGCAGATCCGTGTGACGCACGAGCGCGCCGACGTCGAGGCCGCCGTCCGGCCGCGCCCGCACCGCGTCCAGGCCCGGCACCGCGTTGATGTCGACGAGGCGCGCCGGCCGGACGAGCCGCATGTTGAGCATGGGCACCAGGCTCTGGCCGCCGGCGAGGATCTTGCCGTCGCCGTCCAGCGAAGCGAGCGCCTCGTCCAGCGAGCGCGCGCGCACGTACTCGAACGGTGCGGGCTTCAGCGCACCAGCGCGCTGTACGACGGCATGGCCTGCGTCACGCCCGCGCCTCCTGGGTCAAGGTGCGGTGATTCTAGCGCCTGCGCTATCATCGCCGCCACACATCGACAGGAGGAACGCGATGCCCTACCGGATCAATCACATCCATCTGAAGTCGCCGGACCCGCGCAAGACGGCGGAGTGGTACACGACGGCGTTCGGGTTCAAGATCGTCGGCGACGAGACGCGCGTCTTCGGCGATCGCTTCGTGCGCTGCCTGAGCGAGGACGGCGCGCTCGCCGTGAACATCTCGGGCGCCCGCACGGGCGAGCGACTGGGCCCGGGCGATGCCAGCGCCCACTTCGGCCTCGAGCACTTCGGCTTCGACTCGCAGGACGTCGACGGCGACATCGCCCGCCTCCAGGGGCTCGGCGCCACGCTGCTGGAGGGGCCGATCCAGGTCCCGGGCGGTCCGCGCATCGCGTTCCTGCGGGGTCCCGACGACACGCGACTGGAGCTGGTCGAGCGCAAGACGCCCGCGGGCGGCTGCTGCTAGCCCGCTCGCCCTCCGGCCTCCGCGCGGCGCGCGACGGCGTGGCTGACGCGGCGCGGCCCGGGATGGTAGCGTGAGACGGTGATGCGGACACCAGTCAGGACGATCCCGCCCGGCGTCGAGCGCTGGGTGTCCCGCGCGTCGTGGCTGCGCGGGCTCGACGCGGTCGCGGCCGTCGTCGCTGTCTGGCCGCTGGCGGCGCTCGCCCTCGACGCGACGGCGACCGCGTCGGCCGTCGCGGCGTCGATGCTGGTCGCCGCCGCCGCCTTCGTGCCGCCACTCCGTCTGCGCTGGCGGCCCGTCAGCGCGCTGGTGTCGCTAGCCGTGAGCCGCGCGCTGCGACCGGGGGACGTGGCGTGGTGCGTGTTCCCCGGCCGGGTCGAGCACGTCATCATCACGGCGCGCCGCGGGTGGCGGCTGGTGGTGGCGCGGCCCGGGCGGGAATCGGCGGAGGGCGTCGAGATCCGCCGGACGCGCGTGCTGGTCATCGGCAGTGCGTAGTCGACGGCAGCCCGCTGGCCGTCCACGACATGGGGGCCTCCGGGCGCTTCCCAAGCCCCCCATTGGTGGCTCGGGGCGCCCCGGCGGAGCCGTGGCACCCCTCGAAATGCTCCGACGGCTCTCGCGCTTGCGGTCGTGGACGGTGAGGCGGCCGGCCACGGCGAAGCGTCCATCGCCGCCCGGCGTGACGACGACGATCTCGGCGGTGCCCGGGCTGACGCCGGTGAGCGCCGAGATCGTCGATCCGTGCGACACCAGCACCAGATTGCCCCCGGCGCGGGGCTGACCGACCAGCGCCCGCATCTCGCGGACCTGCGCGTCGCGACGCTCCGGCCGCCCGTAGAGATTCCCGAGCGGCGGCCAGGGCTCCGCGCTGCCGAACGCCAGCCGCGCGGTCTCGAGGCACCGGCACCAGGGACTGCTCAGCACGCGGTCGACGGGGATGCCACGCGCGCGAAAGGCCTCGCCGACCTGACCCGCGTGCCGCCGCCCCTCGTCGCTGAGATTCCGCTGCGTGGCGCAGTCGTCGAGACGCATGCCCGCCGGATCGCCCACGCCAGGCGTCGTGACGGCGTGCCGGATCAGGACGACCTGCCCGCCGCCGCGCAGCAGGGCCCACAGCGCCTCGCCGGCGACGGCGGCGCCGGGGAGCACCAGCACGGCGAGCGCCGCCACGAGGGCGGCGCCGCTCCTAGCGCGCGAGGCCATATTCCTTGAGCTTGCGCCAGAGCGTCGTGCGGCCGATGCCGAGCGCCTCGGCGGCGGCGGAGTGGTTGCCGCCGACGCCCTCCAGCGTCTGGAGGATGTGGACCCGCTCGGCGTCCGCGAGCGTCGTCTGGCGCGGGAGCGCCGGCGACGGGCCGAGCTGGAGGCCGGCCGCGACGTGCGGCGGCAGGTCGTCCGGCTCGACGCTCTCCCGACGCGCCAGGATGGCCGCTCGCTCGATGGCGTTCTCGAGCTCGCGCACGTTGCCCGGCCACGGGTAGCGCAGCAGCCGCTCGAGGGCCGCGGCCGACAGGCGCAGCTCCCGGCCGAGCTTGCCGGCCGAGCGCGCGAGAAAGTGCTCGGCCAGCGCCGGAATGTCCTCCCGGCGGTCCCGCAGCGGCGGGAGGGCCAGCTGGATGACGTTGAGGCGATAGAACAGGTCCTCGCGGAAGCTGCCCTGGCTGATGAGCGCGGCCAGGTTTCCGTGGGTGGCCGCGATCACCCGCACGTCGATGGTCGCCGCCTGCGTCGCACCGAGCCGGCGGACCTCGCCGCTCTGCAGCGCGCGGAGCAGCTTCACCTGGAGCGCCGCCGGCATCTCGGCGATCTCGTCCAGGAAGAGCGTGCCGCCGTGGGCCTCCTCGAAGAGGCCGAGCTTGGTGGTGGTGGCGCCCGTGAAGGCGCCGCGCGCGTAGCCGAACAGCTCGGACTCGAGCAGCGTCTCCGGCACCGCGCCGCAGTTGACGGCCACGAAGGGCCGCGCCGCGCGCGTGCTCGCGTGGTGGACGGCCTTGGCGATGACCTCCTTGCCCGTGCCCGACTCTCCCTGGATCAGGAGCGTGGCGTCGGTCGGGGCCACGCGCTCGACGAGCTCCAGCACCGTCTGCATGGCCGGCGAGTGCGCGATCAGCCCGGCGATGCCGTACCGCTCGCGCAGCTGGGCGCGCAGGTTCTCGTTCTCGCGGCGCAGGGCGCGACCGGCCAGCGCCTTGTCGATGCGGTGGTTGAGCTCGTCCGGCTCGTGACCCTTCTCGAAGTAGTCGAGCGCGCCGAGCCGGATCGCCTCCTTGGCGGACTTCCACTCCGCGTAGGCGGTGAGGAGGATCACCTCGGTCGCGGGGGAATGGGCCTTGACCGCGCGCAGGACGTCGAGGCCGTCGCCGTCCGGCATGCGGAGATCGGTGACGACGAGGTCGAAGACCTCGTCCGCGAGGTGCTTCGACGCCGCCGCGACGCCGTCGGCCTCGAGCACCCGATGGCCGCGCTTGCGGAGGAGCAGCGCCAGCGTGCTGCGCGCCGGCGCCTCGTCGTCCACGACGAGGAGGCGCGCCACCGTCAGGCCGCCTCCAGCGGAAAGCGGAGCGTGACCCGTGTCCCGCGGCCGGGCGTGGAGTCGATCTCGATGCGGCCGCCGTGGGCGGCCACGATGCGCTCGGCGATGGCGAGGCCGAGGCCGCTGCCGTCCGGCTTGCCCGAGTAGAACGGCTCGAAGACGCGGGCCAGCCGCTCGGGCGGGATCCCGGGGCCGGTGTCGCTGACCGCCAGCGCGACGTCGCCGTTGGATCGGGCCACCTCGAGGAGGAGGCGGCCGCGGCCGTCCATCGCCTGGACGCCGTTCAGGGCCACGTTCCACAGCACCTGCGTGAGCTGGTCCCGGTCGAAGGTGAAGCGCGGGACCGCCGGATCGACCGCGACCCGCACGTCGACGCGGGCGGCGCGCGAGTGATCCTCGCGGATCAGGGCGCTCACGTGCTGGACCACGTCGCGGATGTCGCCGGGCGCCCGCCGCGCGGCCTGTGGACGCGCGAAGTGCAGGAAGTCGGAGAGGATACCGTTGAGCCGCCGCGCCTCCGTGCGGACGGCCGCCAGGGTGGCCGAGCGCTCGTCGGGCGTGAGCCCGGCGTCGTCGGTGAGCAGCGCGGTGGCGTTGACGATGGCCGCGAGCGGATTGCGGATCTCGTGCGCCATGCCGGCCGCCAGCTCGCCGGCGGTGGCGAGGCGCTCGACCTCGCGCAGCCGCGCGTTCAGCCGCGCGCTCTCGCTGCGCGCGCGCTCGAGCACCATGATGATGACCGCGAACGTCGACAGGAAGTAGAGGGTGATGAACACCGCGTGAACGGCCATGTAGCCCGGCGACC
>DASUPA010000054.1:0-21939 GCA_036276335.1 Candidatus Methylomirabilota bacterium
CGTGTCGATCTACGGCGGCATCGTCGGGGTCAACTGCGTGGTCGACATGGCCGTCGTCCGGGAGCTCGCCGGGATCTTCGTCGAGATCCTCTTCGCCCCGGGCTTCGCGCGCGACGCCCTCGAGGAGCTCGCCCGGACCAAGAAGAAGTGCCGCGTGATCGAGGTGCCGTGCGACCGCCACGCGTTGCCGCCGCGGCTCCGCGAGTACCGCAGCGTGCTGGGCGGCCTGCTGGCGCAGTCGAGCGACCAGGCCGACCTCGACCCGGCGAGCCTGAAGGTGGTCAGCAAGCGGGCGC
Organism: Candidatus Methylomirabilota bacterium; assembly: GCA_036276335.1. Lineage (GTDB taxonomy): Bacteria > Methylomirabilota > Methylomirabilia > Rokubacteriales > CSP1-6 > AR12. The sequence goes on from DASUPA010000054.1 coordinate 297, forward strand.
CCACCGAGGCGGAGCTGCGCGCGCTTCGCTTCGCCTGGCGCGTGGGCAAGCACGCGAAGTCGAACGCGATCGTCCTGACCACGGCCGAGCAGGTCGTCGGGGTCGGCGCGGGCCAGATGAACCGCGTGGACTCCGCGCGGCTGGCCGTGATGCGAGCGCGGGAGGTGGGTCTCGCTACCGAGGGCAGCGTGTGCGCCTCCGACGCGTTCTTCCCGTTCCGCGACGGCCTCGACGTGGTCGCGCGGGCGGGGGCGACCGCGGTGATCCAGCCCGGCGGATCGCTGCGCGACGACGACGTGGTGGCCGCCGCCGACGAGCAGGGCATGGCCATGGTCTTCACCGGCCTGCGTCACTTCCGTCACTGAGGAGATCCGCGTGACCGAGCGTATCTACGGCCTGCGCGAGCTCACCCGCATCCTGACCCTCACCCCGCGCCGGGCCGCCCAGCTCAAGCGGCTGGACCTGCTGCACGGCAAGAGCGGGTACACGTTCCGCGAGCTCCTCGCGCTGCGAGCGGCGGCGGCGCTGCTCGACGCCGGCGCCTCGGTGCGGCAGATCCGCGACGCGCTCGACGCCCTCCGACGCAAGGATCCGACGCTCCGGCAGCCGCTCGTGGAGCGGCGGCTGGTGCTGGACGGCTCCCGGCTGCTCGTGGAATCGGACCGGGTGCGGTTCGACCCGCACACGGGGCAGACGGTGCTCGACCTCGACGCGGGGCATCTCGAGACGGCCGCGCGCGCGACGCTGGTGACGGGTCTCGTGCGGCCGCTGCAGCCGCCCGTCGAGCAGGCGGAGACGTGGTTCGAGCGCGCCAGCGAGTGGGACGCCGACCCGGCGCAGTGGGAAGACGCCATCGACGCCTACCGGCGCGTGGTCGCGATCGATCCGGGGTACGCCGCCGCGTGGAACAACCTCGGCCTGCTCCTCCACCGGCTCGGCCGCTACGACGAGGCGCGCAACGCCTACGCCGCCGCCCTGACCGCGAGCGCCACCTGCGCGGAGGCCGCCTACAACCTCGGCTCGCTCAGCGAGGACACCGGGGACGTGGAGGAGGCGATCCGCTGCTACCGCCGCGCGCTCGAGGTCGCGCCCGACTATGCCGACGCGCACTTCAACCTCGCCGGCGCGCTCGCGCGGGCCGGCCGCGGCGAGGAGGCGGTCGCGCACTGGCAGCGGTACCTCGACCTCGACGCGGGGAGCCCGTGGGCCCGGATCGCGCGTGCGCACCTCGAGGTCGTCGACAAGACGGACGGTGCCGAGTGAAGGTCCTGCTCGTCGGCGGCGGCGGCCGCGAGCACGCGCTCGCCTGGAAGCTCGCGCAGAGCCCCCGGCTCGGGCGTCTGGTGGCCGCCCCGGGCAATCCGGGCATCGCCCGGCATGCCGAGTGCGCGCCGGTCGCGGTCGACGACCACGACGGCCTCGTCCGGCTCGCGGAGAAGGAGCGGGCGGACCTGGTGGTCATCGGCCCGGAGATCCCTCTCGTCGCGGGCCTGGCCGATCGTCTCGCCGAGCGGGGCATCACGGCGTTCGGGCCGACGGCGCGCGCCGCGGCCATCGAGGGCTCGAAGGCGTTCTCGAAGGCGCTGATGGCGCGCCACGGGATCCCGACCGCGCGGTTCCAGTCCTTCGACGACCCGGCGCGGGCGCGCCGCTTCTGCCGCGAGCTCGGCACGCCGCTGGTGGTCAAGACCGACGGCCTGGCCGCGGGGAAGGGCGCCATCGTCTGCACCACGCCCGCCGAGGCGGACGACGCGATCGCCGCCTGCATGGAGCGCCGCGTGTTCGGGGCGTCGGGAGCGACCGTCGTCGTGGAGGAGTTCCTCGTCGGCGAGGAGGTCTCGTTCTTCGCGCTCGTGACCGGCCGTCACGCGACACCGCTCGCGGCCGCGCAGGACCACAAGGCCGTCCTCGACGGCGATCGCGGACCGAACACGGGCGGCATGGGGGCGTTCTGCCCCGTGCCGTCCTTCGACGCGGCGACGCAGGCGCGCGTGATGACGGCGCTCGTGCGGCCGACCATCGCCGCGCTGGCGGACGAGGGCACGCCATACTCCGGCGTGCTGTTCGTGCAGCTGATGCTCACCGCGGACGGACCGAAGATCGTCGAGTTCAACTGCCGCTTCGGCGACCCCGAGTGCCAGGCGATCCTCGCGCCGATGGACGCCGACCTGCTGCCGCTGCTCGCCGCCGTCGCGCGCGGCGAGCCGGCCCCCGCGGTGCCGCCGCCCGCGCGCGCCGCGGTGTGCGTGACGCTCGCGTCGGACGGGTATCCGGGTCCGTACCAGAGCGGCGCCGACATCAGCGGCGTCGACGACGCGGAGCGGATCCCCGGCGTGAGCGTCTTCCACGCCGGCACCGCGCGGCGCGACGGTCGCCTGGTGACCGCGGGCGGCCGGGTGCTCGGCGTCACGGCCGTCGGCGACGACGTGCCGCGCGCCATCGACACGGCGTACGAGGCCGTCGGCCGGATCCACTTCGAGGGCATGCACTTCCGCAGGGACATTGGGCGGCGCAAGCCTGTGGCCGCGTAGGAGACGCCGTGAGCCATCCGATCCGCGTCGGCATCGTCCTCGGCAGTGACTCGGACCTCGACGTGATGCTGGAGGCCGTCAAGGTCCTCGATGCGCTCGAGGTGGGGAGCGAGGTGGTCGTCGCCTCCGCGCACCGCACGCCGCGGAGGACGGAGGAGTACGCCGCCACCGCGGAGGCGCGCGGCCTCGGCGTGCTCATCGGCGCTGCGGGCGGCGCCGCCGCGCTGCCGGGCGTGCTGGCCGCGTCGAGCGCGCTGCCCGTCATCGGCGTGCCCATCGCGGCCACGCCGCTGGGGGGGATGGATGCGCTCCTCTCGATCGTCCAGATGCCGAAGGGCGTCCCGGTCGCGACGGTCGCGATCGGCGCCTGGGGCGCCGCGAACGCCGCGATCCTGGCGGCGCAGATCCTCGCCGTCGGCGACCCCGCGCTGCGCGGGCGGCTGGCCGCCTATCGCCAGCGTCTCGCGGCGGAGGTGGACGAGCGCGCGCGGCGCGTGGCCGACAAGCTGAAGTCGCGCGCGTAGCGGACCAGGGCCGTGCCGTCGACGCGGGCCGTGCGGGTCGATGCCGCGGCGCCCGACCCCGGCGTCATCCGGGAGGCCGCCGGCGTCCTCAGGGGAGGGGGGCTGGTCGCCTTTCCGACGGAGACGTTCTACGGGCTCGGCGCCGCCGGGCTCGATGCGGACGCCGCCCGCCGCGTCTTCGCCGTCAAGGGCCGGCCCGCCTCGATGCCGCTGCTCCTGCTGGTGGACTCGCGTGAGATGGCGGCGGCGGTCGCCGCCGAGATCCCGGCCCGCGCGCGCGAGCTGATGGACCAGCACTGGCCGGGCCCGCTGACGCTCGTGCTCCGGGCGAGGCCGCGCGTGCCGGCGGTCGTCACCGCCGGCACCGGCACCGTCGGCCTTCGCGTGCCCGCCCACGCGGTGGCCCGCGCGCTGGTCCGCGCGCTCGGCGAGCCCGTCACCGCGCCGAGCGCCAACACCAGCGGCGCCGCGCCGCCCGTCACCGCCGCCGAGGTGCTGGCGCAGCTCGGCGGGGCGATCGACCTGGTGCTCGACGCGGGGGCGACGCCGGGCGGCGCGCCGTCGACGGTGCTCGACGTGACGGTCGACCCGCCGCGCGTCATCCGGCCGGGCGCGGTGCTAGTGTGAGCGTGTGGCGGTCACGGGCGTGATCCAGGCCGGCGGGCGCAGCACCCGCATGGGCGGCGAGCCGAAGGCCCTGCTGGAGGTCGGCGGCAAGCGCATCATCGAGCGCGTCGTCGCCGCCGTGGGCGCGGTCCTGGACGACCTGCTGGTGGTGACGAACACGCCGGAGCGCTACGCGTTCCTCGGCCTGCCGATGGTGCCCGACGCGGTCCCCGAAGGGGGCGCGCTCGGGGGCATCTACACGGGCGTCCGCGCCGCCGCGGGCGTCGCCGCCTTCACCGTCGCCTGCGACATGCCGTTCCTGCACCCGGCGCTCGTGCGGATGGTCGTGGAGCGGAGCGGGGAGGCCGACATCGTCATCCCCCGGACGGGAACCCAGCTCGAGACGCTCCACGCCCTGTACGGCAAGGCCTGCCTGCGCCCGATGGAGCGGTGTCTGCGCGCGGGACGGCTCAAGGTCGTCGGCTTCTTCCCCGAGGTGCGCGTGCTCGAGCTCGACACGGCGGCGATGGCGCCGTACCGGGCGCCCGAGGTGGCGTTCATGAACGTCAACACGCCGGACGAGCTCGCGCGGGCGCGCGCGCTCGCGGCCGAGCTCGACTGACGATGGTGCGACTGCGCCCGGTCCTCGTCGTCCACTACCACGAGATCAGCCTCAAGCGCGGCAACCGGCCGCTGTTCCTGCGCCACCTGCGCCGCAACCTGGAGGCGGCGCTGGCCGACGTCGGCCCGGCGCCGGTCCGGCAGCTGCCGGGACGCATCGTCGTGGACCTCGACGGCCATCCCGCCCCGGCGGCGGTGCAGGAGCGGATCGGGCGGGTGTTCGGGGTGGCCTTCGCGACGGTGGCCTACCGGGCCCCGTCGACGCTGCCCGCCATGAAGGCCGTCCTCGGCCGCCTGCTGGAAAGCCGGAGCTTCCCCTCGTTCCGCATCACGGCGCGGCGCGCGTTCAAGACGTACCCGATGACGAGCGTGGAGCTGAACCGGGCGCTCGGCGCCTTCGTGCTCGAGCGCGTGGCGACCCGCGTCGACCTGGAGCACGCCGCGCAGGACATCCGCGTGGAGGTCCTGCCCTCCGAGACCTACATCTCGCTGGACCGGGTCGGGGGCCCCGGCGGACTGCCCGTCGGCGTCAGCGGCACCGTCGTCGCGCTCCTGTCGGGCGGCATCGACTCGCCGGTCGCGGCGTGGCGCATGATGAAGCGCGGCTGCCGCGTCGTGTTCGTGCACTTCCACAGCGTGCCGTACCTGCCGCCGACGTCCCAGGCGAAGGCGCGCGCCCTGGTCGAGCGCCTGACGGAATGGCAGTACGACTCGCAGCTGCACCTCGTGCCGTTCGGCGAGATCCAGCGCGAGGTCGTGCTCGGCGTTCCGCCGCCGCTGCGCGTCGTCGTCTACCGCCGGCTCATGGTGCGCATCGCGGAGACGCTCGCCCGCCGCAGCGGCGCGCTCGCGCTCACGACCGGTGAGAGCCTGGGCCAGGTGGCCTCGCAGACCCTCGACAACATCGCGCGCATCGACGAGGCGGCCACGCTGCCGGTGCTGCGGCCGCTCATCGGCATGGACAAGCTCGAGATCACGACGCAGGCGCAGCGCCTCGGCACCTTCGAGATCTCCATCGAGCCCGACGCGGACTGCTGCACGCTCTTCACCCCGAAGCACCCCACGACGCGCGCGAGCGCGGCCGAGGTCGCGGCCGCCGAGGCGCGTCTCGACCTCGACCGGCTGGTGGCGACCGGCGCAGACGGCGCCACGCTCGAGGTCTTCGGGTTCCCCCAAGCCGCGGCCCCCCTCCGCCCGTGACCGCGACGCTCACGTTCCTCGGCGCGGCGGGCACCGTGACGGGCGCGAAGTTCCTGCTCGAGACCGGCGGCGGCCGCCTGCTGCTCGAGTGCGGGCTGTTCCAGGGGCCGCGGGAGCTGCGGGCGCGCAACTGGCTGGCGCCGCCCGTGGACCCGCGCGCCCTCGAGGCGGTCGTGCTGTCGCACGCCCACATCGACCACTCCGGGTACCTGCCGCGCCTCGTGCGGGACGGGTTCGCCGGGCCCGTCTATTGCTCGCCGGGCACGGCCGACCTCCTGCGGATCATGCTGCCCGACGCGGCCACGCTGCAGGAAGAGGAGGCGGACTTCCGCAACCGGACGGGGGCGACCACGCACCGGCCGGCGGAGCCGCTGTTCACCGCCGCCGACGCCGACCGGGTGCTGCGCCGGCTGGCGCCCGTGAGCTTCGACACGCCATTCGAGCCGATGCGTGGCGTCGCGGGGCGGCTCCGCGCGGCCGGCCACATCATCGGCGCCTCGATCGTCCAGCTCGACGTGGGTCGACACCGCCTCGTGTATTCCGGCGATCTCGGTCGCTACGGCGTGCCGGTCATGCGCGATCCCGAGCCGGTGGAGCGGGCCGACACGCTGCTCGTCGAGTCGACCTACGGCGACCGCGCGCACCCCGCCGACGACGGCACCCCGGTCCTCATCCAGGCCGTTCGCCGCGCCGTCGAGCAGCGCGGCTGGCTGCTCATTCCGGCCTTCGCCATCGGGCGCACGCAGGAGCTGCTGTTCCTCCTGCGAGAGCTGGAGCGACGCGGGGCGATCCCGCGGCTGCCGGTCTACCTCGACAGCCCCATGGCCGTCGAGGCGACCATCGTCTACGCCCGGAACGCCGACGAGCACGACGAGGAGACGACCGCCATCGCGGCCGCGGGCGGGCGGCCGTTCGCGCCGGCGCGGCTCCACATCAGCCGCCGCGTGGAGGACTCCAGGCGCCTGAACGACCTCGACGGGCCCGCCGTCGTCATCGCCGGAAGCGGCATGGCAACCGGCGGCCGGATCCTCCACCATCTCCGGCGGCGCGTCGGCGACCCGCGCACGACCGTGCTCTTCGCCGGCTACCAGGCCGCCGGCACCCGCGGTCGCCAGCTCCGCGACGGCGCGTCGACGGTCCGCATCTTCGGCGAGATCCTGCCGGTTCGCGCCACGGTCCTGGCCACCGATGCCCTGTCCGCCCACGCCGACCGCGACGAGGTGCTGCGGTGGCTGAAGCACTTCCAGGCGCCGCCCGCGCTCACCTATTGCGTTCACGGCGAGCCCGACGCCGCCGCGGCGCTGCGAGACGCCATCACCACCCGGCTCGGCTGGCGCGCCGAGGTCGCCGGTGACGGGGCGACGGTCCCGCTCGAGGCGCCGAGCGCCGGCTGAGCGGCACCGCCACCCGCCGTGCCGGACGCCGGGCGGGATGACAGGGGTGTGCACGGTTACCCGCCGCGCCGGGCGGCCGTCGCCCGTCCCGTAGGCGGGCGGAACCGCGAGATGTAGCGCAACTTGACGCCCGTGGCCACAATCGGTATGGTGCGTCCTATGACGGTGATCGCGCTCGGCGCGGACCACGCCGGCTTCGCGCTCAAGCAATCGGTGCGGGCCTGGCTCATCGAACGCGGTCACCAGGTGATCGACTTCGGAACACATTCAACGGACTCCGTCGACTATCCGGATTTCGCCGCGCTCGTCGCTCGCGCGGTGCAGGACGGCGTCGCCGCGCACGGCGTGCTGGTCTGCGGCTCGGGCATCGGGATGGCCATCGCCGCCAACAAGGTGGCCGGGATCCGGGCCGCCGTGGCGCCCGACGCCGCAACCGCGCGGCTGAGCCGGCAGCACAACGACGCGAACGTCCTCGCCCTCGGCGCGCGCTCCACGACGGCGGCGCAGGCGGCCGAGATCCTCACGGCGTGGCTCGAGACGCCGTTCGAGGGAGGACGACACGCCCGGCGCGTGGGGAAGCTGGCCCAGCTCGACGGAACCCGGAAAGAGAAGGCTGTCGATGCAGCGGCTCGCTGATACCGATCCCGAGGTCGCCAAGGTCCTGCGGCAGGAGGCGCTCCGGCAGCAGCGCAACCTCGAGCTGATCGCGTCCGAGAACTTCGTCTCCGAGGCCGTGCTGGAGGCCGTCGGCTCGGTCCTGACGAACAAGTACGCCGAAGGCTACCCGGGCAAGCGGTACTACGGCGGCTGCGAGGTGGTCGACGTGGTCGAGGAGCTCGCGATCGCCCGCGCGCGCGAGCTGTTCGGCGCCGAGCACGTCAACGTGCAGCCCCACTCCGGCGCGCAGGCCAACATGGCGGTCTACTTCACGCTGCTCAAGCCGGGCGACACCGTGCTGGGGCCCAACCTCGCGCACGGCGGGCACCTCACCGCGGGCAGCCCGATGAACTACTCGGGCAAGTTCTACACGATCGTGCCGTACGGCGTGCGCAAGGACACCGAGCGGATCGACCTGGACCAGGTGCGCGACCTCGCGCGCCGGCACCGGCCGAAGCTCATCATCGCGGGAGGCTCGGCCTTCCCCCGCGCCGTGGACTTCCGGCCGTTCGGGGAGATCGCGCAGGAGGTGGGAGCCGCCCTCATGGCGGACATCGCGCACCCCGCGGGGCTCGTGGCCGCCGGGCTGCATCCGTCCCCGATCGGCATCGCGGATTTCGTCACGAGCACCACCCACAAGACGCTGCGCGGCCCGCGCGGCGGCCTCGTGATGTGCCGCGCCGCGCACGCGCAGGCCCTCGACAAGACGGTGATGCCCGGCGTGCAGGGCGGACCGCTGATGCACGTGATCGCCGGCAAGGCGGTGGCCTTCGGCGAGGCGCTCACGCCGGCGTGGCGGGCCTACCAGCAGCAGATCGTCAAGAATGCGCGGGCGCTCGCCGAGGCGCTCCAGGCGCGCGGGCTGCGCCTCGTCAGCGGCGGCACCGACACGCATTTGATGCTGATCGACCTCTCGGCGCGCAGCCTCACGGGCAAGGACGCCCAGGAGGCGCTGGATCGCGCCTGGATCACCGTGAACAAGAACACCATCCCGTTCGAGACGAAGAGCCCGATGGTCACCAGCGGCATCCGCATCGGCACCCCCGCCGTCACGACCCGGGGCATGAAGGAGGCCGAGATGACGGAGATCGCCCGGCTGATCGACCGGGTGCTGTCCAAGCTGGGCGACTCGGCGACGGAGGCCTCGGTGCGCGGCGACGTGCAGGAGCTGACCGCGCGCTTCCCGCTGTACCCGGAGCGAACCAAGTGAGGGGCGGCCGATGAAATGTCCGTTCTGCGGGCACACGGAAGATCGTGTCGTCGACTCGCGCGTCGGCCGCGACGGCGAGTTCATCCGACGTCGCCGTGAGTGCCTCAAGTGCCACCGGCGCTACACGACGTACGAGTACATCGAGGACGTGCTCCCGCACGTCGTGAAGCGCGACGGCCGGCGCGAGCCCTTCGACCGCCAGAAGCTGCGCAGCTCGATCCTGAAATCCTGCGAGAAGCGCTCCGTCGGCGTCCAGGCCGTCGACGACGTGGTCTCGGAGATCGAGGCGAAGCTCCACGAGCGCGCGGACAAGGAGATCCCGTCGACGGAGCTCGGCGACCTCGTGATGGAGCACCTGCAGAAGCTCGACCAGGTCGCCTACGTCCGCTTCGCCTCCGTGTACCGGCAGTTCAAGGACATCAACCAGTTCATGGACGAGGTGAAGGGGCTGCTCAAGGACGACAAGAGCAAGGCGGCCGCCCCCGTCAAGACCAAGGCGCTCACGAGGACGAAGTAGCTCATCGACTCGTCGTCAGGAGCACCCCCGCGATGACGAGCACCGCGCCGACCACGTGGTAGGCGTGGACCGCCTCGCCCACCAGCGCCCACGACAGCCCGATGACCGCGAAGGGCATGAGGTTCATGAACGCGGCCGTGCGCGAGGGGCCGAGCCGGCGGATCACGCGGTAGTACCAGAGGTGCGCGATCGTGATCGGCACCGCGCCGTACAGCATGACGCCCCAGCCGACGGACGCGACCGAGGGCGTCGGCCACGGACCGTCCACCAGCCACGAGAGCGGCACCAGCAGCACGGCGCCGACGGCGTTGGCGCCCGCCATGATCCACACCGGCGGCAGCGTCGAGGCGGCGGCGCGGCTGTACAGCGAGTAGGCGACCCAGGCCGTCTGCGACAGCAGGATGATGAGGTCGCCGCGGTTCACCGCGAACTCGAGGAGCACCGCCAGCGATCCCTTGGCCACCGTGACGAGGACGGCGGCGACGGTGAGCCCGATGCCCGCCCAGGTCCGCTTGCGGAGCCGCTCGCCCAGGAAGGCGGCGTCGCCGAGGGCGACGAAGATGGGCGAGGCGGCGCCCAGGATGCCGGCATTCAGCGCCGTGGTCCACTTCAGGCCCCAGTACCAGGTGGTCGTGTTGAGGACGAGGCCGGTGATGCCGAGCACCGCGAAGGCGACGTAGTCGCGGCGGAGCAGCGGGCGCTCGAGCGGCGCGTAGATCCGGGCCACGGCGAAGAGGAACGGAGCCGCCATCAGGGTCCGCCCCGCGACGAGGAACAGCGGCTGGACCTCGGTCAGTGCCAGCTTGCCGAGGGGAAAGTTGCCGGCCCAGACGAGCAGGACGGCGAGCAGCAGCAGGTAGGACCGGCGGTCGGACACCGCCCAAGGGTACTGCGTCGGGGGGCTCCCGGCCGCGAAAGACGATATGTCGTGGTACGAGGGGTGCGACGGCGCGATGGGTGGCGTGTCGGCACCTCTGTCAGTTCGTTGACTTCTGGATACCGCCAAGGTACGGTTTGGGCACTGTTGCCTTCCTAATCGCCGGCCCGACCCCAAGGAGACCTCGCGTATGAAGCGCGCGCTCAAGAAGCTGGTGTTCGTCGAGCCGAAGTCCACGCATCTGCACGTCTACAGCCGGGTCTGCATCCCGCGCCTCGGCTCCGTGCTGCTCGGCACGATCATGCGCGCCAAGGGCTACGACGTGCGGGTGTACATCGAGGACATCCAGGACCTCGACATGAACGAGGTGCTCTCGGCCGACCTCGTCGCGATCTCCGCGATCACGTCGACGGCGCCACAGTCGTACCGCCTGGCCGACAAGGTGCGGGCGGCGGGCTCGCTGGCGGTCATGGGCGGGACGCACACCAGCTTCCTGCCCGAGGAGGGCATGGAGCACGCCGACTTCATCGTCCGGGGCGAGGGCGAGTTCGCGTTCCAAGAGCTGGTCGACGCCATCCAGCGGGGCGAGGGCCTCGACAAGATCCAGAACCTGACCTACCGGACCGACACCGGCGCCATCGCCCACAATCCCGAGCGCCCGAAGATCCCGAACCTCGACGTCAACCCGATTCCGGACTACCGCCTGATCGAGGGCTGGAAGCCCGGCGGCGTGATCTCGGTGGCGACCTCGCGCGGCTGCCCGTTCTCGTGCACGTTCTGCTCCGTGCCCGGCATGTACGGGCACGCCTTCCGGACCCACTCGATCGAGCGCGTGCTCCAGGAGCTGGAGAGCCACCGCGGCAACATGTACACGTTCTTCGCCGACGACATCTTCACCGCCAACAAGAAGCGGGTGAAGGAGCTGCTGCGCGGCATGATCGCCCGCGACCTCACGCCGCAGTGGGGCGCCCAGGTCCGCACGGAGACGGTGGACGACCCGGAGCTGCTGCAGCTGATGCGCGACTCCAACTGCTTCAACGTCTACGTCGGCTTCGAGTCGATCAACCCGCGCACGCTGAAGCTCTTCCAGAAGAAGCAGGACCTGGCGAAGATCGAGCGCTCGATCGAGCGCTTCCACGCCCACAAGATCCGGATCCACGGGATGTTCGTGGTCGGCTCGGACGAGGACGACGTGGAGACGCTGGACGCGACCGCCGCGTTCGCGCGCAAGCACGACATCGACTCGATCCAGTTCATGATCCTGACGCCGATCCCGGGCTCGCCGGACTGGGACACCCTCTACGCCAAGGGGGACCGATACGTCATCAGCCGCAACTGGTCCTTGTACGACGGCCACCACGTCGTCCACCAGCCGCGGCGCATGAGCCCCTACGAGCTCCAGATGGGTGCCATCAGGGCGATGGAGAAGTTCTACTCCTGGGGCGGCATCTTCCAGAAGCTCGGCAAGCGCGACATCTACTACGCGACCATCCGCTACTGGGGCAAGAAGATGCTCCGGGAGTGGTGGAAGGACGAGGAGAACAAGGAGTACGTCGACTGGCTCCGCGGCCAGCTCTACGGCGAGGTGAAGGAGCTGGCGGGGCAGTCCGTGCGCACCGTCGGTGTGCCGGCGCTCCTGCTGCAGGAGAAGATCGGCCAGCTCCTCCAGCGCTTCCTCGGCGAGCTGGGCGTGACCGTGGTTCCGATGGCCGAGGCGGCCCTCGAGAACGCCAGCGCCGCCGCGCGCCAGACGGTCGACTGCGTCATCACCCCGATCGTGAAGCGCGCGGAGCAGGGCCGGGAGGAGTTCTACGCGAGCCTGGCGTCCGTGACCGACTCGCTCCAGGGCCGGCTCGGCCAGCTTCCCCGGGTCTCCTTCCCGCTCGTGGGCGGACAGGGGCCGGTCTTCGAGCCGTTCGCCAAGATCGGCCTGCTCATCACGCGGAATCTCGACTCGATCCGGAGCGCCTACAAGAGCGCCGGCGCCGCCGAGGGACTCTGGGAGCCCGACAGCGTCACGGCGTGAGGGGTCTCAGTTCCAGTCGATGCGCCAGACGGGGCCCATGAAGTAGAGCGGGCCCTCGAACCGGAGGAAGGCCGGGGCCTCGCCGCCGGCGACCCAGATCTTGATGTCCGGGATGTCGGCGACGAGGAGCGAGGCGAAGAGGCCCAGCTGGGGCTTGACCAGGAACCGCGTCGAGGTCACCGCGGCCTCGCCCATCAACAGCGTGTCCTGGCTGGCCGGCATGAGCAGCATCTTCACGGGCCGCGGCGTCGGCGTGAAGGCGATGATCTGCACGGTCGCCGCGCCGCCGGCGGGCAGGTTCTTCAGCAGCGTGCTCAGCAGGCCGTTGTAGACGTCCTCCGGCATCTCGAACTCGCCCGCGACGAATTCCTCGGGGCTGTCCTCCTCGGCCCGGTAGCGAACAGTATAGCGGCGGCTCTCGCGGTCGATGCTCGCCTCGATGGTCTCCGGGAACGACGGCCCGCGCTGCACGATCCGGTAGGAGAGCAGCGTGAAGACGTCGCGCTGCGAGAAGACGACCTGCTCGTCGTAGAACGAGCCGTCACCGAACCGGAACGTGAGGCGATTCTCGATCCGGTCGCCGCGCGGCACTTGCATCAGGTCGCCGTGGGCGATGGTCCGGCCGTTCGCGTCGCGGAGGACCGGGAACCCTCGCCCGATGCCCTCGGCGAAGCGGACGGCGACCGGCTCGGCGACGGCGGCAGACGCCGACAGCGTGAGGCCGAGGGCGAGAGCAGCCAGGGCAGCGATCCTCATGGCCGGTGTGCCTCCCAGTGGCCGGCGTCCGCGCCGACGAAATGTCCGGGAAGCAATGCCCGTGCCGGGCCGGGCTCAGGACGCCTTGGGCTCGTGGACGGACGAGGATTTACGGTGAGTTCGACGCCGTACGAACTCCTCGTTCAGCGGTACGCCCTTCCGGCAGAGGGGGCACTCGTCGGGGCTGTAAGTGGGGAAGTCCCTGCTCACGAGGCTGAAGACGGGCCGACCGTTCAGGTCCACGGAGGTCCGGCGCCACAGGCAGCCGACGCCGACGATGTGCGCGCCGAGCTGCTCGACGAGCTCGATCAGGAGGTTGAGGGTCGTGCCGGTCGACACCAGGTCCTCGACCAGGAGGACCTTGGTGCCCGGCCGGAGAAGGCGGTGAAACTCGACCGGCAGGGTGACCTTTCTCTTACCACCAGACAGGCCCTTGGCACCGTAGACGACGATGGGCCGCGAGGGGTGCGCCCGTGCCACGCAGTGTGACAGGATGAGCGCCCCGGGGCCCGTGGACAGCACGACGTCGACCGGCCACTGGGCGAAGTGCTTGGCGATGACGGCTCCGAGGCCCTCGGTGAACGACGGCTCGGTCGTCACCAGCGTCTTCTCGATGTACTCCGTCGTGTGCTGTCCGGACGGCAGGAGGACGTGGTCGTTGGCGTGATACGCGCCGGTCCGCTTCAGGATCTCCAGGTGGATCTTCTCGCGGACCTCGGCTTCGACGGCGGCCGGGTCTTTCTTCGGGGCGGCGGCGCTCATCGGTTCCTCCCGGCGCATTATCGCACGCTTCGCGACCGGGCGGGCTCGCGGCCGCGTGCTAGACTTCGCCCGTATGCGCGTGCTGGCCGTCGAGACGTCGACGCGAGCCGGGGGGGTCGCGCTGCTCGAGAACGAGCGCCTGGTGGCCGAGTACCTGCTCGACGTGAGCGTCACGCATTCCGAGCGCCTTCTCGCGGCGATCGATCACGTCATCGCCGACGCGGGGTGGGCGGCGGGGGATCTCCAGGGGCTCGCGGTCGCCGCCGGACCGGGATCGTTCACCGGCCTCCGGGTCGGCATCAGCACCGTCAAGGGGCTCGCGCTGGCGCTCGGCGTGCCCGTCGCGGCGGTGCCAACGCTCGACGCCATGGCCGCAGCGATGCCGTGGGCGTCGCTGCCCGTCTGCCCGGTGCTCCAGGCGCGCCGCAACGAGGTGTACGGCGCGCTGTACCGCTGGGACGGCGAGAGCGTCCGGCGCGAGTCGGACTATTTGGCCGTGTCGCCCGACGAGCTGGCGGCCCGGCTCTCCGAGCCGACCATCGTGCTGGGCGACGCCGCCGACGCGATCCGGTCGCCCCACGCCCGGCGCGTGCCGCCGCCCCGGCGCGTGCCGTCGCCGGCCTGCGTGGCGATCCTGGGCCGCGCCCGCCTCCTGCTCGGCGAGACCGTCAGCGCCGCGGGCCTGGCCCCGTTCTACCTGCGGCCGTCCGAGGCGGAGCTCCGGCGTCGTGTTGCCGCCGGGCGCTGAGCCGATGCGTCCGGAGGACCTTGACGAGGTCCTCGCCATCGAGCGGGCGTCGTTCTCGATGCCCTGGTCGCGCGGCGCCTTCCTCTACGAGATCCAGCAGAACCGCGTGGCTCGCTGCCGCGTCATGCGGGAGGACGGACGCATCGTCGGCTACCTTTGCATCTGGGAGATCGCCGACGAGATCCACGTGACCAACGTGGCGGTGGACCCGACGCGACGGCGGCAGGGCATCGCGCGGGCGTTGCTCGGGGGGCTGCTCGCGGAGGCCCAGGCGCGGGACCTGCGGCTGGTCGTCCTGGAGGTGCGGCCCAGTAACCGGGAGGCCATCGCGCTCTACGAGTCGTTCGGCTTCCGGGTGACCGGCCGGCGGCGCGGGTACTACTACGACACCGGGGAGGATGCCCTCATCATGGAGACCCGGCTGCCCGTGAATCCGTCGATGACCGGGAACCGACGGGCCGTCTGAGCGGTTGCAGCAGATCATGACCCGGTGCGCAGGCGGGCTGGCGCTGGTGCTGTGCGCCGTCCTCGGCCCGTCGGCCGTCGGGCTGGATCGCGCCTGGGCGCAGGCGTCCGCCGAGGAGATCGCCCGGGGCAAGTACGTCTTCGGCGCCACCGGCGGCTGCGGCTGCCACACGGCGAAGGACCAGCCCGTGAACGCGGGCGGACGGCGGTACGACGGCCCCTTCGGCACCGTCTACTCGACGAACATCACGCCCGACCGCGACACCGGCATCGGAGCGTGGACCGACGAGCAGATCGTCACGGCCATCCGCCTCGGCCGGCGCCCCAGCGGCGAGCGCCTGCTGCCGGTGCATCCGTACCCGGTCTTCAACGGGATGGCGGCCGCAGATCTCGGGGCCCTGGTGAGCTTCCTGCGCACGGTGCCGCCCGTGAGGCGGGCGAATCAGCCGAAGCGCATCACCGTGCCGCTCTTCGAGTCCGTCTTCCTGCCCGCGTGGCTGGCCGCCTTCGCGCCGCGCGAGACGCCGCCAGCGGCTGCGCCGACGACGGGCGTGCCGCGCGGCGAGTACCTGGTGCGCGCCGTCGCGCACTGCGGCGAGTGCCACACGCCGCGCACGATGACGATGGCGACGGACAACAGCCGCTTCCTGGCCGGCAATCCGAAGGGGCCGGAGGACGCCGAGGTGCCGAACATCACGCCCGATCGCGCGACGGGCATCGGGACGTGGACCGTGGAGGAGATCGCGGAGTATCTGGGAACCGGGACGAGACCCGACGGCGACATCGCCGGCGGTCTCATGGCCGAGGTGATCGAGGGCACGCTGGCCGGCTACAAGGACCTGACGAAGGTCGATCGCCTGGCCATCGCGCAGTATCTGAAATCGATCCCCGCCGTCAGCAACACCATCGGCAAGTAGTGCGGTGCACCGAGGCCCGGTCGCGCGCGCGCGGGCCGCAACCACAGGAGAGGCTGATGAGCGCATTCGTCCTACGGGCAGGCGTCGTCGTCGTGGCCGTGGCAGCGATCGCCGGGTGCGCGAGCATGCGGCGGATGGACGCCGGTGAGGCCATCACCGCTCGCCAGCAGCTGATGAAGGAGCAGGGCGCGCTGATGCGCTCCATGGGCGAGAAGATGAAGGCGGGGCAGGTGCAGGCGGTCGCCGCGGACGCGGCGAAGCTCGAGCAGACGGCATCGCGCATCCCGAAGCTCTTCCCGCAGAATTCGGTCGACCCCGGCGTCTCGCGGGCCAAGCCGGAGATCTGGCAGAAGTGGTCGGAGTTCGAGGGGTATGCCGGCTCGCTGGAGAAGAAGGCGGACCAGCTGCAGGCGACCGCGCAGAGCGGGAGCGCGCAGGCGACGCAGATGGCGCTCGCCGACATCGGCAAGACGACCTGCGGGGCGTGTCACACGACCTTCCGCGGCCCCGAGATCAAGAAGTAAGCCGGCACGGGGAGGGCGGCCGCCCGCCCTCCCCGTGTTAGAATCCGGCCGCTCCACTTCGATGGCCGGATCCGAGCCCACTCCCCGGAAGTCCGATCCCGCGGCGCTCGTCGAGCGCATGCTGAGCGGCGATCGTCTCGCGCTCGCACGGCTGATCACGCATGTCGAGAACCGGAGCGCCGCGGTGCCGGCCATCATGAAGGCCGTGCACGCGCGGACGCAGCACGCCTACGTGCTCGGCGTGACGGGGCCGCCGGGGGCCGGCAAGTCGACCGTGGTCGATCGCGTCACCGGCGTCCTGCGCGCCGAGGGCCAGACGGTCGGGATCGTGGCCGTGGATCCGTCGAGCCCGTTCACCGGCGGCGCCGTGCTCGGCGACCGCATCCGGATGCAGGCCCACGCGCTCGATCCCGGCGTCTTCATCCGCAGCATGGCGACGCGCGGCTCGCTCGGCGGCCTCGCCCGCGCCACCGGCGAGGTGGTGAAGCTCCTGTCGGCCTTCGGCCACGACTGGGTCCTCATCGAGACGGTCGGCGTGGGCCAGACGGAGCTCGACATCATGAAGATCGCCGACACGACGGTGGTCGTGCTCGTGCCGGAGTCCGGCGACGCCATCCAGACGATGAAGGCGGGCCTGATGGAGGCGGCCGACGTCTTCGCCGTCAACAAGGCGGACCGCCCGGGGGCGCCGGCGCTGATGGCCGAGCTGCGGTTCGCCGCCCACCTCCACGACACCAGCGCGGCCTCCCGCAAGGACGTCGACTGGCAGATCCCGGTGCTGTCGCTCGAGGCGCAGCGCGCCGCCGGCGTGCCGGAGCTCGTCGCGGAGATCCGGCGCCATCGCGCGGTGCTGGAGTCGAGCGGCGCCTTCGCGGCCCGACGCCGCGAGCGCGCGCGCCAGGAGCTGGAGGCGCTGCTGGTCGACGCCTTCCGCGCGCGCGTCGAGCGCGGGCTGCGGGCCGGGGAGTTCCGCGCGGTGTTCGAGGACGTGGTGGCGGGAACGCGGGACCCGTACTCCGCCGCGGCCGCCATTCTGCCCGTGATATCGTTGGAGCGTTTATGACCTCGTCCGGCACCATTCCGTTCCGCGACACGTTCTGGAACGTCCCCGGTTGGGCGCAGGTGGCCCTGTACGTCGGCGGTGCCGTGGCGATCGCGATCTTCGCCTACGGGTTCTGGCAGCGCATCGCGCTCTGGCGCGCCGGCGGGCCGGAGCATCGTCTCGACCGGATCCCGCTGCGCCTGCGCCTCGTGGCCGTGCACGTGCTCGCGCAGGCGCGCACGCTCTCGCAGGCGTACCCCGGCGTGATGCACGCCATCATGTTCTGGGGCTTCCTCGCGCTCTTCATGGGCACGGTGCTGGCGACGATCGACTGGGACATCACGCTGGCGCTGTTCGGCTACAAGCTGCTCAAGGGGCCCTTCTACCTGTTCTACGAGACGACGCTGGATCTCTTCGGCCTCTTCTTCGTGATCGGGCTCGGCATGGCGGTGTGGCGGCGGTTCGTGCTGCGCCCGCACCGCGTCGACCCGACCGCGCGATTCGCGAAGGTCCTGGCCCTGCTGCTCGTGATCAACGTGACCGGGTTCGTCATCGAGGCCTGCCGCCTGGCCGCGGTCCAGCCCGCGTGGGCGCCGTGGTCACCGGTCGGGTACGCGCTCGGGCAGGCGATGCTCGCCGTCGGCATGGGGGAGGGCGCCCTCCGGGCCACCCACCTGTCGGTGTGGCTCTTCCACGCCGTCATCTCGCTCGCCTTCGTCGCGATCGTGCCGTACTCCTACTTCATGCACCTCCTCACCACCCCGCTGAACATCTTCTTCTCGAAGCTGACGCCGCGGGGCGAGCTCCGGAAGATCGAGAACATCGAGGAGGCGGAATCGCTCGGGATCTCGAAGCTGGAGGAGTTCTCGTGGAAGCGGCGACTGGACTTCGACGCCTGCGTCGAGTGCGGGCGCTGCCAGGCGGTCTGTCCGGCGTACATGGCCGGGACCGCGCTGTCGCCGAAGCAGATCATCGTCAAGCTCAAGCGCCACATGAACGGCGCGCTGCCCGGGCCCATCCACGGCGAGCTCATCAAGGCCGACGAGCTCTGGGCGTGCACGACGTGCATGGCCTGCGTCCAGGAATGTCCGGCGTTCATCGACATCGTGGACACGATCGTCGACCTGCGGCGCTACCTCGCGCTCTCCGAGGGCGCCCTGCCGTCCACCGCGCCGCAGTCCCTGCAGAACATCCAGCGCGCCGGCAACCCGTGGGGACTGCCGGCCGGCGAGCGGCTCGCGTGGGCCCACGGCCTCGACGTCCCGCTCATGGAGCCCGGCAAGGAGGTCGAGTACCTCTACTGGGTCGGGTGCTCGGCGTCGTACGACAAGCGCAACCAGGCGATCGCGCGCTCCGTGGTGGCGATCCTCAAGAAGGCCGGCGTGTCGTTCGGCGTGATGCAGGAGGAGCGCTGCCACGGCGAGGTCGCGCGCCGGCTCGGGGAGGAGTACCTCTACCAGACCCTGCAGGCCGAGAACGTCGAGGCCATCAACCAGTACAGGTTCCGGAAGGTGATCACGCACTGCCCGCACTGCTTCAACACCATCAAGAACGAGTTCCCGCAGTTCGGCGGGACGTACGAGGTGGTGCACCACTCGCAGGTGATCGCCGACCTCATCGCCGCCGGCCGTGTGAAGCCGATCAAGCCCGTGGAGGGCGTGGTCGCCTTCCACGACTCGTGCTATCTCGGGCGGTACAACGGCATCATGGAGGCGCCGCGTCAGGTGGCGCGCTCCGTCCCCGGGCTCCGGCTGGTGGAGCCGCCGCGCAGTCGCGAGCGCGGGCTGTGCTGCGGCGGCGGGGGCGGGCACATGTGGATGGAGGTGCCGTCGAAGAAGCGGGTCAACGTCATCCGCACCGAGGAGCTCCTGGAGACCGACGCCACGATCGTCGGCACGGCGTGCCCGTTCTGCCTGGCCATGGTGGACCTCGGCCGCAAGGTGAAGGAGGCGGAGGAGCGCCTGGCCGTCAAGGACGTGAGCGAGCTGGTGGCCGAGAGCCTCGAGTGAGTGCGCTGCTTCGCGTGATCCCGGACCTGGCACGCCTCGTCGCCCGCCTGGTCGGCGATCCCGTGCTTCCGAAGGCCGCCAAGGTGGTGCTCGGCGCCGCCGCCCTCTACCTGCTCTCGCCGATCGATCTCATCCCCGACTTCGTTCCGCTGGTCGGCTACCTCGACGATCTGCTCCTGGCGGCGGTCGTGATCGACGGCGTCCTGAACTGGGTCGACCGGGCGCTCGTCCTCAAGTACTGGCCCGGCAGCCCCGCCTCGCTCGACACGGTCGCGCGCACCGCGCGCGTGCTCGCGCTGTGGGTCCCGCGCCGCCTCAAGGCCCGCATCTTCGCCGGCGCGCCGTGAGCCTGCGGCCCGGGTAGACGGACCTCTCGCGGCCGCGGTTCCCCCGGCTCGCTGGGTCGCGGCTGGTGCGGGAGTCGTCGAGTGGTCAGGAATCTCCCTGGCGCGTTCCTGGCCAGAGCGCGCGGAACCTCCCGAGATTCCTCGTCTTCCCGACTCGGTATCGGATTTGCCGTTCCCGGAGGGCATGAAGCGTCGAAGCGACCTCACGGCCGGTGCGCGGTTGCGGCAGCACCTGCAACTCGGCACGCGGGCGTCGTGGCGCCCGAGGCGCGCGCCGTTGGCGCCGCCCAGGTCGTCGAGCGGCCCGTGGTCCGTGCACCGCCATCGTCTCCTCGGCTGCGCGGTGCTCGTGCTGACGGTGCTCGGCGCCTACACCGCCTCGCACAGATCCGTCGTGAGCGAGGAGCCGCGCGCGATCATCAAGGAGGCGGCGGACCGCTACGGCGTCTCGGAGGAGCTCATCGCGGCCGTGATCGAGGCCGAGTCGCAGTTCAACCCGCGTGCGGTGTCGAGACGCGGCGCGCAGGGCCTGATGCAGCTCATGCCCAAGACGGCGGCGACGCTCGGCGTCGAGGACCCGTTCTCTCCGCGCGAGAACATCCACGGCGGCGTGCGGCACCTCCGGAGCCTCATGGACCGCTTCGACAACAACGTCCCGCTCGCGCTCGCCGCCTACAACGCCGGCCACGTGGCCGTGCTGCACTACGGCGGCATTCCGCCGTATCCGCAGACGCGCGCGTACGTGAGGCGGATCCTGCGCCAGCTGGGGCGGAACGGCGCCGCCGTCCCCGATGCGCCGCCGGCGCCCCCGCGCGCGCCCCGGCGCGCGCGCTCCCAGCTTCGGTAGCCTGGACGACGATGCTACGATGCGATGTGGGCGGATGGACGCCCACCGCCGGGCTGGCCCGGCGCCAAGCGGCGCGGACGGCGGCCTGGGAGCAGCGCAGCCGGGACGTCGTCGGGGTCTCGGGCGTGGTCTCCGTCCATCCGCCTCTTTTCTCGATCCACGGCCCCCCCGGCGCCCGCGCTCGGCGCGCGAGCTAGCCGGCCGCGGTGGAGGCGGCGGGCGGGCGCATGCGATCGATCACGGTCGCCGGCTTGCGGCTCAGCGGTCGCTTGACCCAGTACACGCACGTCTCGGTGTGCGCCGCGACCGACGGCGTGATGTCGAACCCGCACAGCGGGCAGCGGAACGCGCCCGGATCGCCACCGCGCAGCCATCCGAGCCGGTACCCACGCTGGCACTTCTGGCACTGCACGACGTGGTTGCTGCAGCAGAGGAAGAGGATCGCGCGCGCGTCGGGATCCGAAAGGTCGACGGTCGGGGGCACGACCGGCACCGTGACCCACCGGTCCGCCTTGAGCTGGGCATCGATGTCCGGACGTTTCCGGCGGTCGCTCCTGCGCCGTTCGCGGTCGTGCTCGGCGTTTCTCACCCGCCGATCCCTGAAGCGGCGGTCGAGCACGACCTCGGCCTTGGCGTCGTCGGCGAACGACCGCTTGAGCGACTGGTAGAGGTCCACGCGCGTCCTCGGCACGACGATCAGCACGGACCGCCCGAGCTGTCGCTTCACCGTCGGCGCGGCCTCGTCGCGGCCGCGGGATACCGGCGGCGGGGCGAGCATCTCCGCCGCTCGGGAGGGGCCGGCCACTTCCTGGAGGCGGGCGATCCCGGCGCGCTCGGCGACGTCGCGGCTCGGATAGCCGGCCCAGTGCGAGGGCCAGCTACGCTCGGTGACTTCTCCGCTCTGGGCGTCGACCATCTCCCACACCCAGACGTTCGACTCGGCGAGCCAGGCCGTCCGGACGACGAAGGCATTCCCCGGTGAGCCCTTCATGATCGGGTCCCTCCCTCTGAGGAATGAAAGTGTACCGGCGAGCCTCGCCCTTCCCGGCAGTTTTTTATCGCG
>DASUPA010000055.1:0-4124 GCA_036276335.1 Candidatus Methylomirabilota bacterium
CTCGGCGTGGTGTTCCAGGCCTACGCGCTCTTCCCCCACATGAGCGCGCTCGACAACGTCGCCTACCCGCTGAAGGTCCGCGGCGTCGACGGGCACCGGCGCCGGGAGCAGGCGCTGCGCATGCTGGAGCTCGTCGGCCTCGCGGCGCTCGCCGAGCGACGCCCGGAGCAGCTCTCGGGCGGCCAGCAGCAGCGGGTGGCGCTGGCGCGCGCGCTCGTGTTCCGGCCGCGCGCGCTCCTGCTCGACGAGCCGCTGTCGGCGCTGGACGCCGCGCTTCGCGGGGAGATGCGAGACGAGATCCGGCGCCTGCAGCGGGAGCACGGCATCGCCACCCTCCACGTCACGCACGACCAGGAAGAGGCGCTCTCCATGGCCGATCGCGTCGTGGTGATGCGCGAGGGGCGGATCGAGCAGGCGGGCACGCCGCGCCAGCTCTACGAGCAGCCGCGCACGCGCTGGGTGGCCTCGTTCGTCGGCCGCGCCAACCTCTGGGACGGCGTGGTGCGGGAGGCGACGGCCGTGGAGACGCCGATCGGACTGCTGCGGGCCGGCGCGATCTGCCTGCCCGCCGGCGCGCCCGCCACCGTCCTCGTCCGCCCGGAGGGCGTGCGTCTCGGCGCCGCCCCGGACGGGGCCAACACGTTCCGGGGCCGCCTCGTGCGCGACCGCTTCCTCGGGGCCACGCGCCGTTACGATCTCGAGGTTCCGGGCGGCACCATCGTCGGCGAGACGCCCGACGCGGGAAGCATCGACGTCGTCCACATCCCGCCCGACCGGGTGCAGGTCATCCCGGCGGGCGGGTCGAGCTGACGAGCATCCATATACAAGGAGAGACACGGACATGATGACCAGACGAACCGCCGTCGCCGCCCTGCTGCTCCTGGCGGTGTCCACCATCGCGAGTGCCCAGACCGCCGGCCTGGGCGCGGAGCTCTACCCGGGTGAGAAGGCGCTCTACGAGGCGGCCAGCAAGGAGGGCCTCGTCGTGTCGTTCGACACCGGCCCCACCTGGGCCAACTGGGCCGCGCAGTTCGCCGCCTTCAAGAAGCGTTATCCCGAGGTGGAGATGACCTACAACGACCTCGGCTCCGCGGCCACCGTCGTGGCGCTCGAGAAGGCGCGCAATCGCCCACAGGCCGACACGGCGTACTACTTCGCCGCCTCCGCGGTGGACGCGGCCGCGAAGGACGTGGTGGCGCCGTTCAAGCCGGTGAACTTCGACAAGCTCCCCGAGGTCTTCCGCCATCCCGACGGCAAGTGGTTCACGATCCACTCGCTCACGGTGGCCTTCCTGGTCAACACCAAGCTGATCAAGAACGTGCCGCAGTCGTGGGCGGACCTGCTCAAGAGCGACTACAAGAGCTCGATCGTCTACCTCGACCCGCGGTCGACCGGCCAGGGCCAGGTGCTGATGTTCGCGGCCAACTTCGCGGCCGGCGGCGACATGAACAACGTGCGGCCCGGCATCGACTACATGGGCAAGCTCCACAAGACCGGCAACGTCCTCCGCGTCGTCGGGACGACCCCGTACGCGCAGTTCGTGAAGGGCGAGATCCCGATCTGGATCGGCTACGAGAACGACGGGCTCAAGGCCAAGCACACGGACGGGCTCGGCGACGCGGTCGCCGTCGTCATCCCGAAGGAGGCCTCGGCGGCGGCGCCGTACGCCATCAGCCTGGTGAAGAACGCGCCGCATCCCAACGCGGGGAAGCTCTGGCTGAACTTCATCATGACCGAGATGGGCCAGGGCATCTTCGCCCAGGGCTTCGTGCGGCCCGCCGTGCCGGGCGTGACGGTGCCGGCGTCCGTCGCCGACAAGCTGCCGCCGGCGCCCCAGGTGCGGCCGCTCGACGTCCAGGCCGCCGCCGCCAAGAAGGCGGAGATCGACGCGGGCTGGGCGAAGGTGGCGGTCGGCAACTGACATGCCGCCCGTCGCGGGCCGCCGGGGACTGCGGGCGCTTCTCGCCGTTCCCGGCGGCGTGGTCCTCCTGGTCTTCTTCGCGATACCGCTGCTCGCGATCTGGGCCGACGCCATCGCCGAGCCCGGGAGCTTCCGGCGCGTGTTCGGCAGCCCCGTGTTCTGGCGCTCGGTGCGTGGCAGCGTGCTCCTGACCGCGGCGGCGGCGAGCTTCTCGCTGGTCGTCGGCAGCCTGGTCGCGCTGCACCTGTCGCGGCTCGTCGCGCGCGGGCGGCAGGCGCTGATGTTCGTGATCGCCCTGCCGCTGACGTTCTCGGGGCTCATCGTCGCCTACGGCTTCATCCTCGCCTACGGCCGGGCGGGCTTCGTGACGCAGGCGCTCGCCTTCGTCGGCGCCGACCCGGTCCAGCTCGCCGGCGTGCTCTTCAGCCCCGTCGGCCTGGCGTTCGCCTCGTCCTACTACCTCATTCCGCGCGTGGTGCTCCTGGTGCTGCCGGTCCTGGTCAACTTCGACTGGACCCACATCGCCGCCGCCGAGTCGCTGGGCGCGCGCCGGTGGCGCGCGCTGGCCGACGTCATGCTGCCCCAGCTCGTCCCCACGCTGGTCGCCAGCTTCTGCCTGGTCGCGGCCGTCGTCTTCGGCGCGTACGGCACGGCGCTGGCCCTGGTCGGGACGCGCGTCAGCATCCTGCCGCTCCAGCTCTACAGCATGATCGCGGAGACGGGCTCCGACTTCCCGGCGGCGGCCGCGCTGTCGATCGTGCTGACGGGCTGCTGCACGGCCATCATGGCCGCCGGCGAGCTGGTGGCGGCCCGCCACGAGCCTCGCGATGCTTGAGCTGGACCGCGCGCGCCGCCGGCTGCTGGACGGCGCCGGCCGCCGCCTGGAGGTCTCTGCCCGCGCATGGGTTGCGGACGGCGGGCCAGGGGCACCGCGCGTCTCGCTGGCGGAGGCGGTGGCGTGGCTCCAGCGCGAGAGCGGCGCGCCGCTGCGCGAGCCGATCGGCGTCATCGGTCCGCGGGACGCGGGCGGCGCGCAGCTGTCGGCCGCCGAGGCGGTGGGCGCCGGCCTCGCGCGCATGGGGCTCGCGGTGCTCTGCGGCGGGCGTCAGGGCGTCATGGAGGCGGTGGCCAGGGGCGTCGCGGAGGAGCGCGGCGTCTCGATCGGGCTGCTGCCCGAGCCGGACGCGCACTCGGCCAACCCTCATCTCTCGATCGTGCTGCCGACCGGCCTCGGCGAGGCGCGCAACGCCATCATCGCGCGCGCGTCGTTCTGCCTGGTGGCGATCGGCGACAGCCACGGCACGCTCTCCGAGGTGGCACTGGGGCTGCAGTTCGGCAAGACCGTCCTCGGCCTCGCCGGCGCGCCGCCGGTGCCCGGCGTCCGTCCGTGCGCCGATCCCGAGGCCGCGCTCGACGCCGTCGCGCGCCTCGTGCTCGCGCTCGCCGGGTGACCGGGCGACCCATGGCGAGCGTCGGGATCGTCGGCGGCCTCGGCCCGGAGTCCACCATCGACTACTACCGTCGCATCCTCGAGGCGTGGGCACGCGAGGAGCCGTCCAGCGCGCCGTCGATCGTCATCGACAGCCTCGACGTCGGGCGCGCGCTCCGTCTCGTCGACACCGACCTCCCCGGGCTCACCGAGTACCTGCTGGCCTCCCTGCACCGGCTCGCCGGCGCCGGCGTGGACTTCGCCGCCATGACCGCCAACACGGCCCACATCGTCTTCGACGAGCTGGCGCGTCGCTCGCCGGTGCCGCTCGTGAGCATCGTCGAGGTCTGCGCGGAGGAGGCGTGGCGCCGCGGGCTCCGCCGCCTGGCGCTGCTCGGCACGCGGTTCACCATGGAGGCGCCGTTCTACCCCGCGGTGTGCGCCCGCTCGGGGATCGCCGTCGTGCTGCCGACCGCGGCCGAGCGCGCGCGGCTCCACGAGCGCTACGTGGGCGAGCTGCTCCGCGGCCAGTTCCGCGACGAGACACGGCGGGAGGTCGTGTCGCTCGTCGAGCGGCTGCGGGACCAGGACGCCGTCGACGGCGTGATCCTGGGCGGCACCGAGCTGCCGCTGCTGCTGTCGGAGCCCGTGATCGCGGGCGTTCCGGCGCTCGACACCACCGCGCTGCACGTGGCCGCGATCGTGAGGCGCCTGCTCGCGGCCCGCGTGGCCGGCTGACCGGTCAGCCGGCATTCCACCCTTCGCGCCACGTGG
>DASUPA010000056.1:0-6986 GCA_036276335.1 Candidatus Methylomirabilota bacterium
CGACGGTGTCCCGCCGTCTGAGATGCGTGCCGAGCCGGCCCCACTCGTTCCAGTCCGGCTTGCTGAAGAGCATCCATGGCCCCGCGTAGGCCGGCTCGCCCTCGACCAGGAAGCGCGCCACGTCGGGTGCGTTGCGGAGACGACCGTTTCCGGCCTCGCCGTCCCGGACGAGGAGGCCCAGCGCCACGCATGCGGTGACGAGCCGCTCGGCGTTCGTCGGTGTGACGTCCAGCGCGCGCGTGAGCGCGGCCTCCGTGTCGGCGCCGCGGGCAACGTGCGTGAAGAGCCCGAGCTCGACCGCGGCCATGAGCGTGGCGGCATCGCGATAGGAGTGAACGAGGCGCTGCAGGCGCGTCGTGTCCGGCCGCGGAGCGTCGGCGGCCATTGGGGTCAGTCGCCCTCGATCCGGAAGTGCTCGGGCTTGCCCAGAGGCCAGAACTCACCCCACGCCTGGCCGCCGCCGTCCACCGTCAGGACCTCCGCCGTGATGAACCGGCCGGACGGCGCCGCCAGGTACACGCACGCCTCGGCCACGTCGTGCACGTCGCCCAGCCGGCGCATGGGATTGGCGGCGAAGGTCCGCCGGGCGCTGGGCGGATAGTGCGTCAGACCCGGGCTGGCGAAGACGCCGAGCGCGATGCAGTTGACGCGGATGCCGTGCGGCGCCCACTCCACCGCGAGCGTGCGGGACACCGCGATCTGGCCCGCGCGCGAGGCCATGGTGTGAGGGATCCCCACGCCCGGGCCCCGCTCGACGGGAATCACCATGTTGATGACCGAGCCGCGCTCGCCGCGCGCGATCCAGCGCCGGCCGGCCTCCTGCATCATGTACCAGGTGCCGTAGAGGTTCGTCTCGAGCACGGCGTGCCAGCCGCGGGGCGTGATGTCGAGCGCGGGCGCGGCGAACTGGCCGCCGGCGTTGTTGACGACCACGTCGAGCCGCCCGAAGCGGGCCCAGGCGGCCTCCATCAGCGCGGCCACCTGATCGGGATCGCGGATCGTCATGGCCTGCGTGAGGTGCGGCACCCCGAGGCGGCCGAGGTTCGCGGCGAGCGCCGCCAGCTTCGCGGGATCACGCCCGCAGGCCACGACCGACGCGCCCAGTCGGCCGACGAGGTAGCAGATGGCCCGCCCGATGCCGCCGCCGCCCCCCGAGACGAGGACGACCTGCCCCCGCAGCAGCCCCTCCCGGAACACGGTCGGAGCCTGCATGAGCTCCTCGTCGCTCGGTCCGACCTCCGGATGCTCGGGCTCGCTCAGGCGGCCACCTGCAGCGTCTGCCGCGCGGCGAGCAGCTCCGGCGCGTCGGGCGCCACGCCGATCTGCGCCGCGCGCTGCACGAGCTGGCGGCAGGCTTGTCGCTGCAGGGCGGCGTTGCCGCTCTGCTCGTAGGCCCAGGCCAGCGCCGCGAGGGACTGGACGTGGTACGGGTTCGCCAGCAGGCGCTGCTGGGCGAGCTGGATCACCTGCTCGACGTGGCCGAGCCGGCGGTGCAGCTCCACGAAGACGTCGACGAAAATGTCCTTCTGCTCCCGGCTGCCGCCGCCCATCGTGTGGATCTGCTCCACGGCCGGGGCCATCGAGGAGACGGCCGCGGCGAGATCGCCCTGGACGATCGCCAGCTCGCCTTCGAGGAGCGAGGCGCCGAGCGTCGACCAGTAGCCGCTCGCGCGGCCCTCGGGCAGGCGCCGCAGCCGCTCCACCTGCCGCCGCGCCTTGTCCCACTCGCCGGCGCGGGCGTAGGCGACCCCGATCCAGTGGTGCATCCACACGGTCTGGAACTCGGCGTGCTCCAAGAGCCGATCGGCCTGCCGGGCGAGGTCCCGCCAGGTCGCCGCATCGGGTGGAGCGCCCCGCAGCGTCTCGAGACGCCAGAGCAGCTCGATGCGCTCGTACAGCGGCAGGGCCGGCGTGGTGGAGCTCCAGTACTCGCGGGTCATGCGGACGTGCCCCAGCAGCGCGTTCGCCTCGGCCAGGTGCCAGAGGACGTGCGGATAGCGCTCGAGGGAGGCGGCCCGCTCGAAAGTGGCGAGCGCGTTGCCGTAGTCGCCCCGTGCCTGATACGCGTGGCCGACCGCGTGATACGTGTAGAGATTGGTCGGGTCCTGGGCCAGGGAGCGGGTGCTCATCTCCAGCCCCTCGTCGTTGTAGCCCGACTGCTCGAGGAAGAAGCCGAGCATGGTCTGGAACTGCGGCTCGCCGGGATCGGCCTCGAGGCTCCGGCGCGCGATCTCGATGCCGCCCCGGTAGTCCCCCTGGGTGATGCAGTTCAGCCCGACGAGGCGCACCGCGATCCGATCGGTCGGGTACCGGGCGGCCAGCCGCCCCAGGCGGTCGTGCGCGGCGGCCGCATCCCCATGCTGCAGCGCGGCGACCGCCCGCACGTGCTCGCGCTCTCGCTCGTGGTGCGCCGCGTCGGCCCGCTCCACGGCCTGCCGGGCCGCCGTCGCCACCACGTCGGCTCGCCCCATCCGCCACGCGACGTACGCGCGCGTGCAGTGCGCGAGCGCGAAGGACGGGTCCGACTGCCCGGCGGCGTCGAGGACCTCGAGCGCGCCGCTCCGCCAGCGCAGGAACAGATCGACTCCGCGCTCGTAGGCGGCCAGCGCATCGGCCGAGGTCGTCGACACTTCGAGTCCCTTGAGATCGGCGTGCGCCATCCCGTCCTCCTCCCGCGTGTGTCCGGCAATCATACGCCACGACACGCCCGCCGGCGTCGCGCGGCTGGCCAAGCGGCCGGACCTGGGCGAGAATCGGCCCATCTCGAGGAAGGAGACCGTCATGGCCACCGAGAGCACGTACACGCTCGAGCAGTTCCTCGCCGACACCCGGGCCACCATCAGGACGAAGGGCATCCCGTCCGGCCTCGCCGAGATCCGCGATCACCTGGAGCGGCTCCTCCACAACCCCGAGCTCCTGAAGAAGCACCTGGGCGATCCGCCGCCCTACACCGAGCGGACGACGATCGGCCACGACCCGGAGACGGACGTCCACGTCCTCGTCCACGGCCGGGAGAAGGCGGGAAAGTCGTCGGTGCACGACCATGGCCCGTGCTGGGTCGTCTACGGCAACTACAAGAACCCCACCCGGATGCGGCGCTGGCGCCGGCTCGACGACGGCACGCGGCCGGGACACGCGGAGCTGGAGCTCCAGCGCGAGTTCGTGAACGAGCCGGGGCACGCCGCCGCGTTCGCCGTGGGCGACATCCATTCCATCGAGTACGGCAACGACACGTTCTTCATCCGCGTCACCGGCGGCGACGTCGAGACCAAGCAGACGCTCCGCTTCGACGTCGCCGGCAAGACCGTCGAGGTCGCCAACCGCGCGCAGGGCCAGCGCTGACCCGCCCCGTGACGGGCGCCTCGAGCGACACGCGGATGCCGTGGAGCTACGTGACGATCGACAAGCAGGGCCCGGTGGCGGTCGTCCGCTTCGACCGCAGGGAGAATCGCAACGCGTTCAGCCAGCAGCTCGTCCGCGAGCTGACCGAGGCGGCGCGCACGTTCCACGATGATCTCGAGACCCACTACGTGGTCCTGGCCGGTGCCGCCGACGCCTTCTCCGCCGGCGCGGACCTCAAGGACAGCGCGTCCTGGCAGCTCGCGGAGTCGACCGACGTGCAGCGCCGCCACCGCTTCTACGCGGGCGTGCGGCTCTGCCGGGCGTGGGAGGAGATGCCGCAGATCACGATCGCCGCGATCGAGCGCATGGCGGTGGGCGCCGGCGTGGCGATCGCGCTCGCCTGCGACTGGCGCGTGCTCGGACGGAGCGCGTTCCTCTACGTCCCGGAAGTGAAGATCGGTCTCAATCTCCAGTGGGGCGCGCTGCCGCGGCTGGTCACGCTCGTCGGCCCGGCGCGGGCCAAGCGCATCACCCTGATGTGCGAGAAGATGGACGCGGCGACGGCGCTCGCCTGGGGACTCGTGGACGAGCTCGCCGACGATGGCCGGACCGTCGAGACGGCGCTGGCCATGGCTCGCAAGACGTCCGCCATGCCGCCCGCCACGGTGCGGCTCGTGAAGGAGGCGATCAACGGGACGGCGGGGGCGCGGCCCCGGGCCACGTCGTTCGCCGACGGCGACCAGAGCCAGCTCACGGCGTCGTTCGCGGCGGCCCGGGCCGCCCGGGAGCGATTCGGCACGCGCTGAGCGAGGCCGGCTCCGTCCGCCCTCGCTCGCGCCCGCCGTCGTCCCGCGGCTCAGTACGTGAACGCGACGCCGACCGTGCCGATGACCTCCGTGCGGTCGCGGTGGTTGATCTCCCGGAGGTTGTCGCCGAGGTGCAGGACGGTCATGCCCCCCTTGAGCGTCCACGTCCCGAGCGAGGCGGGAATGAACGCCAGCGGCACGCCGATGCCCACGCCGCCCTGGAAGAAGCCGAAGGTGTCGTCCTCGCCCGTGCCGAACTCGTAGTACTCGCTGAGGCTGAGACCGACGGCCAGCGGCACCGTCAGCGTGACCGGATACGTCCCGCCGGCATTGAACGTGTATCCGGGCGCGACGCCGGTCTGCAGGAACACGCCGCGATGGCTGCCGGCATCCGCCTGGCCGTCGAGCTCGAACGCGACCAGCACGCTGGGGTTCAGGGCGAAGGGCCCCAGCAGCTTGGTGTCGTTGTAGCCGAGGCTGAACGCGACTTCCTGCACCGTGCCGAACCGGTCGTTCGGGCTCATGTACGCGGTGTAGATCACGGCCGAGGAGAAGTCCTCGAGGAAGGTCCAGCCGAGCTTCGAGTAGAAGTCCGACTCGTACCAGAGATCCGGATCGGTGGCGTTCCCCGAGACGCCCGTGGGCCCGCCGTGCAGGCTGTTCCAGGTGCCGACGGTGAGCGCGAGGTTGCCGAAGGCGGGGCCGCCCTCCAGCAGCTTGAACGCGATCTCGCCGTACGGCTGGAAGATGTAGTCGTCGTCCTCCTGCAAGATGCCGCGGAAGAAGTAGTCCGTGGTCCAGTCGACGCCGGCCGCGAGCGACACCCGCCCCGTGTTCGGCGTCGCCTCCGGCGGCGGCGCCGGCGTCTGTGCGTCCGCCGGCGTCGCGGCCGCCGCCAGCGCGCCGAGCGCCATCGCGACGATCGCGCACCGCATGCCCCTGCCCCCCTGTCGCCTCATCGTCCCTGTCCTCCCTCGGTGTCCCGGCGCCCGCACGGCGCCTTCGTGCTGCTCGCGGTCAACGCCCGGTCTCGACGGCCGGGGCCGTCACGCGGGCTGCCATCGGCGCCGCCGCTGCGGACGCCGCCGTGCCCCCGAAGCCGGGCACGTGGAACTCGGGATACGCGGTGATGCCGTGCTCGCCGACGTCGAGGCCCTCGCGCTCCTCGTCGGCGGAGACGCGGATCCCCAGCGTGGCGCGCAGCAGCGCCCACACGACGAGCGACGCGACGACGACGAACGCGCCGACCGTCGCCACGCCGATCGCCTGCGTGACGAGCAGGCCGGCGCCGCCGCCGAAGAGCAGCCCATTGCCCGTCGTCTTCGGCGAGAACTGGTCCTGCGCGAACACGCCGACGGCCAGCGTGCCGAACACCCCGCACACCAGGTGGACGGAGATGGCGCCGACCGGGTCGTCGACCTTCACGCGGTCGAAGAAGAGAACCGCGAGCACCACCAGCGCGCCCGCGACGAGCCCGATGACGAGCGAGGACGGGATACTCACGAAGGCGCACGGCGCCGTGATGGCGACCAGCCCCGCCAGCGAGCCGTTGAGGATCATCGTGAGATCGGGCTTGCCGAGCAGCAGCCAGGCCAGGATCGAGGCGGCGATCGCGCCGCCCGCCGCCGCCGTGTTGGTCGTCACCGCGATACGGGCGATGGCGCCCGGATCGGCCGCCATCGTGCTGCCCGGGTTGAACCCGAACCAGCCGAACCACAGCACGAACACGCCGATCGTCCCGAGCGCGATCGAGTGGCCCGGGATCGGGTGCATGCGGCCGTCCTTGCCGTACTTGCCGAGGCGCGGGCCGAGCATCATCGCGCCGACGAGCGCCGCCCAGCCGCCCGCGGAGTGCACGACCGTGGAGCCGGCGAAGTCCCACATCCCCAGCTTCGCGAGCCAGCCGCCGCCCCAGATCCAGTGGCCGATGACGGGATAGATCAGCCCGACCATGAAGAAGGAGAAGACGTAGAAGGCGCCGAACTTCACGCGCTCGGCCACGGCGCCGGAGACGATGGTCGCCGCGGTCCCGGCGAAGACGAGCTGGAAGAAGAACTTCGCCCAGAGCGGCACGCCGGTCCAGTTGATCGCCGAGTACACGCCCTGGTAGGCGTCGCCGGTGGCCGGGCTGTTGTCGGCGCCGTTGACGAACCAGAGGCCCTGCGTGCCGAACAGCGCGTTGCCGTCGCCGAACATGATTCCGAAGCCGAGCAGCAGGAACGCGATCGACCCCACCGCGAAGACGACGAAGTTCTTCGCCATGATCGTCACCGTGTTCTTGGCGCGACAGAACCCGGACTCCACGCAGGCGAAGCCGAGGTTCATGAAGAAGACGAAGCAGCCGGCCACGATGACCCACAGCGTGTCCAGGGCCACCTTCGCGTCGCCCACCTTGGCGGCCAGCTCCGTCACCGGATCGACCGGCGGCACCGCCGGCTTCGCTTCCGCGGCCGGCGCCGGGGTCGGGGACTGGGCCTGCGCGACCGCGGCCCCGACGACGAAGGCCAGCACGAGCAGCATCGAGAAAATTCTGACGACGACCATGACCGCCTCCTGGAGAGGGTGTCGTCACGCACCACGCGTGACGTCCGATCACGATCGTCGTTGACCGCGGGGCCGCGGCATCGCCGGCGCGGCGCTCCGGTGCGTCAGCAAGGCGCGTGCCGTACGGGGTAGGCCGCACGTGCGGGCACTTACGTCCCGCTGCCGGGACCGGCGGAGCGCAAGACGTGAGCAGCGCCGGGGCGGCTGCCCGCTATGGAGGCATTCGTCCGGGCACGCCGACCAGCGAGCGCGTCAGCGAGCCGCGGGAGGTGGCGCCGGGATCCGCGGCGCGGG
>DASUPA010000057.1:0-4671 GCA_036276335.1 Candidatus Methylomirabilota bacterium
CTGCTCCTTGAAGCGGAAGATCTTCGACGCCTTCTCGTTGAGGACGCCGACGATCCCGTTGAACATGGCGTAGTGGAGGTAGGGGTCGTAGACCGCCACCGCGTGGAGGGGGCGGGCCAGGGCCTGGGCCAGCGCGATGCCGAGCTCGAGGCCCCGGAACGACTGGGGGCTCCCGTCCAGGCCCACGACGATCGCGCCCTGCTGGGCCTCGAGCGGGTCCAGGTTCCGGACGACCAGGGTGTCCACCGGGACCCGGCGGACGAAGCGCTCGGTCACCGAGCCCAGCTGGCTGTCCTTCACGGCGCCCATGCCCAGCGCGCCCATGATGACGAGATCGTAGTCCGACGCGAGCGTGTCCTCGATGAGCGCCTTGTAGTGCTTGCCGTCCATCATCCGGCGCTCGAAGGCCAGCCCGGCCGCCTCCGCCCGGCTCGCCATGACGTCGAGGTAGGAGTCGGAGATGAGCTGGAGGCCCATGGCGATGAGCGAGTCGTGGATCTTGCGCTGGCGCTCGAGCTCCGTCTCGTCCTTGTACTCGTCCGGGAGCGTGTACTCCATCTGCTTGAACCGGTAGTCGTGCAGTCGCGCCGCGTAGACGTGGCTGCCGGTCAGGCGCGCGCCGAGCGCCTTTCCGAGCTCGACCGCGAGATCGATCGCGCGGTTCGAGTAGTCCGAGTTGTCCACCGGCACATAGACGTGCTTGTACATGCGCTCCCCCGTTTACTTGAGTTCGAACTCGATCGTCGCGGCCGACCTCGGCGCGATGGTGATGTCCCTGGAGACCGTGTGCGGGTCGTCGTACTGCGGCCGGCCGTCCTTGTCGACGCCGCGGGCGCGGAAGCCCTCGTGCCACATCGTGACGCGATAGGTGCCCGGCGGGATGTCGTCGATCTTGAAGGCGCCGCGCTCGTCCGTGACGGCCACGTAGGGACTGTCGTGGACGACCATCCACGCCGACATGTGCGGATGCGCGTCGCAGAGGATGCGCACCACGCCCGGCTTGCGCAGCCGCCGCGTGATGTCGATCACCTGGTCCTTGTTGGGCAGCGCCAGGTTGAAGAGGGTCGGCTTGCCCATGAACCCGTGCGTGTTGTGCAGGATCGTGTCGGAGTTCCTCACGCGCACCCGGTCGCCGAGGGCGACCGCGCTCACGTGCGACACGAAGAGGCACTTGTGATTGTCGAGCACCACCTCGCCGGTCGCCTTCTTGCCGCGGGTGACGCCCTCGATGAGGATGACGCTGCCCCGGACGCCGCCCTCGGGACCGACCACCAGCGCCTCCGACGGCTTCTGCTCTCCGCAGAGCTCGCGGTTCTTGTTCACGGCCAGCGGCGCGAGCCGGGGCGGGATGCCGGCGAACCGCACGACGCCCGTCAGCGAGCCCCCGTCCGTCACCTCCACCGCCTCGTACGCCGCCTGCGCGGCCGGCGCCGCCAGCGCGACCACGAGGATTGCGACCATCACCCTGCTCACATCGCCCCTCGCCCGCTCAGAGCTCGGGATTGATCCCCTGCTCGAGCGCCAGCCAGATCGCCCGGCTGTACCGGAAGAACCACAGCGGGAACACCACGCAGAACGGCAGCCACATCGCCAGCTGGGCCGCCGTCGACAGCCCCGCCCACGCCCACAGCGCGAAGTAGCCGCCCACCGCGATGAGCGTGGTCACGCCGTAGTTCACGTAGATGGCGCCGATCCAGTAGCCCTGCGCCCGCTCGAAGCGCAGGTCGCAGACGGCGCAGACGTCG
Organism: Candidatus Methylomirabilota bacterium; assembly: GCA_036276335.1. Classification (GTDB taxonomy): domain Bacteria; phylum Methylomirabilota; class Methylomirabilia; order Rokubacteriales; family CSP1-6; genus AR12. Next base: position 1,746 of record DASUPA010000057.1, read on the forward strand.
TTCATCGCGAACCAGCCGCGGAACAGCGGCGCCCGGCCGCAGCGCGGGCAGCGCAGCTGCGCCGCGCGCCGCAGCCCCTGCGCGACGCGATGCAGCGCCTCCCCGGCGGGCACGGGAACCGCTCACGCGGGCGTCGCGCTCAGTGCTTCGAGGCCGCCGCGGGCGCGACCTTCTTCGAGTCGTCGGTCCTCTTGGCGACGGCGAAGCCGTCCGGCAGCAGGACGAAGACGAGCAGGGTCGCGATCGCCAGCGGCGTGACGGCGATCCAGCCGAGCGTCTTGGTCTCGAAGCGCAGGTGCATGAAGTACATGGCGACCAGCGCCGCCTTGCCGACGGCCAGCGCGCACAGCAGCACGCCGTTGGTGAACTTGCCGAACGGCAGGAACACCACGCCGATCTCGAAAACCGTCAGGACGGCGAGGTACCAGAAGATCGCCATGTAGTTGGGATGCTTGTGTCCCGCTCCAGCCATGCCTGATCCCCTAGAGGAGATACATGAAGGTGAACACCATGATCCACACCAGGTCGACGAAGTGCCAGTACAGCCCCGTGATCTCCACGAAGTTGTAGCTCGCGCGGGGGTCGGGGCGGCGCGCGACGACGCTGATCGTCCACAGCAGGTACAGCACGCCGGCCGACACGTGGAGGCCGTGGAAGCCCGTGATGATGAAGAACGTCGTCCCGAACAGCGTGGCGCCCCACGGGTTGCCGTCGATGTGCAGGCCGCGCTGGATCAGGTGCGTCCACTCGTACGCCTGCAGGCCGACGAAGATCGCCCCGCCGAGCGCGGTGAGGGCGAGGAACATCTTCGCCTTCGAGCGGTCGCCCTTGCTGAGCCACTCGAGCGCCTTGACCATGGTGACGCTCGAGCAGATGAGCAGGAACGTCATCGCCGCCGTGAGGTTGATGCCGAGCACGTCGATGGGGTTGGGCCAGTCCGCGCTCGTCGCGCGCATGGCGCCGTAGCCGGCCAGCAGCGTGCCGAAGCCGACGGCATCGCCGACCAGGAACACCCACATCCCGAGCTTTCCCCAGCTCTCCGGTGTGAGCGGGGACTCGGCGGGCTCGATGGCCGCTCCGTGTGCAGTCAACGCCTGACTCATGTCGTCTCCGTGTTGGTGCCGGGTGAGAGTGCGGCTGGCGCCGGGCGGTGCCGCAACCGGGCGCTCCACGCCGAGATCCACGTCCCGATGTCCCGCGGCCGCCAGCCCGCGTACCAGGCGAGCACGGCGACGATGGCCGCGGCCACGACGAACGGCATCAGGATGAGACCCAGATAGGCCGACGAGTACGATCGATCGCCGAAGCCGGACGAGATGCAATTCGGACAGGCCGCCGCCAGCCGGGGCACGGCGAGGGCCGCCGCCCCGAGCACGACCGCTGCGCGCCGGGATCCGGGCCTCACAGCAGGTACACCGCCACGAACAGCACCGGCCAGAGGCCGACCACGAAGTGCCAGTACATCGCGCACGCCTGCACCGGCGTGACCCGGCCGCCGTCGAAGCGGCCGCGCATCGCGCGCCGCGTGGTGAGGAGCACCCAGCCCAGGGCGCCGGCCACGTGCAGCCCGTGCAGGCCGATGAGCGAGTAGAAGGTCGCCCCGTAGACGCTCGAGGACAGCGTGAGCCCGAAGCCGATCAGCCGGACCCACTCGTAGCCCTGCACGAGCAGGAACAGCCCGCCGAGGGCGGCGGTGGCGCCGAGCATGCGCACGAACCGCCCGCGGTCGGGGCGGCGCAGCGCGCGCAGCGCCGCCGCCATGCTTACGCTCGAGCCGATGAGGACGAGCGTGTTCACGGTGGTGACCGCGATCGGCAGCCGCGGCTGCAGCGGCGGCGGCCACGCCGCCATGCCGACGCGCAGGACGAAGAGCGCCGACACCAGCGCCGCGAAGAACATGACCTCGGCGCCCATGAAGAACAGGAGCGCGAGGCGCAGGTTGTCGAGGCCGCGGCGCCGGAAACCCTCGCCGTCGTCGTCGCCGCCCCAGCCGAGCTCGGGCGGCGCCGGGGGCCGGCGGCCGTTCGTCTCCCGCGAGACGGGTGGACGCGGCGGCGCCTCGAGGGCCGGGCTCACCAGCGGATCCCCGCCAGGAAGGTGGCCAGCGCCAGCGCGGCGACGATCCCGAGGAGGATCCACCGCGTCCGGCGATTGCGCTGCGTGAGGTCACCCATCGCCTGGCTCATGCCTTGTCGAACGCCAGGAGCGCCAGCAGGGCCGGCAGGTAGAGCAGCGAGGCGTAGAGCACGCGGCGCGCGCCGCCGAGCGACGGCACGGCGGCCTGCCAGGCGCCGAGCGCCGCGAACCCGACCCCCAGCGCGAGCGCGCCCGCGAAGTAGATACCGCCCGCGAGCCCGACGAGCGTGGGCAGCAGGCTCACCGCGAGGAGCGCCAGGCACCCCGTCATGATCTGCCGCTCCGTGCTGGAGCCCTGCGCGTCGATCACCGGCAGCACGCGGACCCCGGCCCGGGCGTAGTCCTCCCGGTAGAGCCGGCCGATCGCCAGCGTGTGCGGCAGCTGCCAGAGGAACAGGATGCCGAACAGCACCCACGCCCCCACGCCCAGCTCGCCGCGGGCGGCGACCCAGCCGGTCACCGGGGGCAGCGCGCCGGGCACGGCGCCGACGAGCGTGCAGAGCGGCGTGCGCACCTTCAGCGGCGTGTAGCCGAAGAGGTACAGCGCGAACGTCGCCGCCGTCACGAGGGCGGAGGCCGCGTTGACCCAGACGGCGAGGTACAGGAGCCCCGCCAGCGTGATGCCCGCGCCGAACAGCAGCGCCTCGAGCGGGGCCAGGCGTCCGTCCGGGAGCGGGCGCAGCCGCGTGCGCTCCATGAGGCCGTCGATCTCGCGCTCCCAGTACATGTTGAGCGCCAGCGTGCCGCCGGCGGCGAGCGCGGTGCCGATGAGCAGGTGCACGAGCCGCGC
>DASUPA010000058.1:0-11598 GCA_036276335.1 Candidatus Methylomirabilota bacterium
CCTGGGCGACCCGCGGGCTCACCGCCACGCCCAGCGCGCGCTGGAGGAGGCGGCCCGCGCCGGGGACGAGCTGACCATGGGCAAGGCCAGCTACGCGCTCGCGCGGGAGAGCTACATGCTGGGGCGGCCGCGCGAGGGCATCGCGCAGGGGCGGCAGGCCGTCGCGCTGCTCGAGCGGAGCGACGAGCCGTGGTGGCTCGCGCAGGCGCTGGGGGTCCTCGGGATCCACCTGTTGCACATCGGCGATTTCCTCCCGGCCCTGGCGAGCATCGACCGGATGCGGGAGCTCGGCGAGGCGATGGGCGACGCGCGCCTGCAGACCGAGGCAGCGTGGTGTGCGGGTCGCGTCTACACCGTCATGGGCAACGGCGAGGCCGCGATCGCGGCCTGCCGGCGCGCCGTGAGCCTCGCTCCCGATCCCGTGGCGCGCGCCATCGCGGCCGGCTGGCTCGGCGCCGCGCACGTGGAGGCGGGCGACGTCGCCCAGGCCACGCCGCTGCTCGAGGACGCCGTCGGCCGCCTGAAGCAGCTCAGCAGCACCGGCGGGTATCGCTACGGGCAGGTCGACGCGGCGCTGCGGGCGCTGCTCGCCGAGGCCGCGCTGCTGCGGGGTGCTGGCCACGACGCGCTCGCCCTCGCGGAGGATGCGCACGCCGTGGCGCGGGCGGGCGGCTGGGGAGTCGCCGTCGGGTACGCGGAGCGCGCGCTGGGGCGCGCGCTGGCCGCCGCGGGCCGGATCGACGAGGCGGAGGCGGCCGTCGATCGCTCCATCCGTGCCTTCGCTGCCATCGAGGCGCGCGCGCAGCAGGCGCGCTCGCACCTCGCCGTGGCCGAGCTGCGCGCGACGCGGGGCGACAAGGACGCGGCCGCCGCGGACCTGCGCCTCGCCCATCGCGTGTTCTCGCGCCTCGGCGCCCCGCGGCTCGTGGAGCGGGCGGCGCGGCTGGCCGACGGGCTCGGCGTGCCGCTCGAGGCGACGAAGCTCGTCTTCCACGACCGCTTTCCGGACGTCGAGGGGCAGGTGTGCTCGGCGCTGTTCGTGCAGGCCTACTACTATCGCGGCCAGCTCGTGAGCGACAGCAACGTGCTCTTCCTCCAGCTCGAGGGCGGCGCGTGGCAGCGCGTGTTCATCGACGCCGGCGTCGTCTTCTGGCAGACCGTCGACCGTCTCGACAGCCCGGACCAGGACCGGCACCACTACACGCTGACGGACCTGGCCGCCGCGCACGGGCTGGCCGGCAAGCCGCTGGCCGGCGTGACGACCGCCGACCTGCCGTCCGGAGGCGAGCTGCGGCTCCTGTTCGCGGGGGCGCCCAGCGTGACCCTCCGCCATGTCGACGGACGGTCGCACGTCGTCGTAGGATAGCGCGCGCGCCGGCGGGACGTCCGGGGCGGGGCAGGAGGCGTCATGGGCGAGCGAGAGCTGACCTACGGCGAGGCGGTGAAGGAAGCGATCGCGGAGGAGATGCGCCGCGACCCGCGGGTGTTCCTGATCGGCGAGGACGTGGCGGAGGCCGGCCACCCCTTCAAGACGCTGCTCGGGCTGGTGCAGGAGTTCGGCACCGAGCGTGTGATCGACACGCCGATCTCCGAGCCGGGGTACGCGGGCATCGGCGTCGGCGCGGCGATGACCGGCATGCGGCCCATCGTGGACGTGATGTTCGGCGACTTCATCACGCTCACGATGGACCAGATGGTGAACCAGGCCGCCAAGGCGCACTACATGTCGGGCGGCAAGATCAAGGTGCCGATCGTGTTCCGGACGACGCTCGGGGCCACGCGCCGCTCGGCGGCGCAGCACTCGCAGTCGCTCCACGCGTGGGTGAGCCACATCCCCGGCCTCAAGGTCGCGCTGCCGTCGGGCCCGTACGAGGCGAAGGGGCTCATGAAGACCGCCATCCGCGACGACAGCCCGGTGGTCATCTTCGAGGACAAGATGATGTACCGGGTGAAGGGGCCGGTGCCGGAGAGCGACTACACGATCCCGTTCGGCGTCGCGGAGATCAAGCGCCCCGGCCGGGACATCACCCTCGTCGCCACGAGCAGCATGGTGGCGGTGGCCGAGGGCGCGGCGAAGCTGCTCGACGAGGCCGGCATCAGCGCGGAGGTCATCGACCCGCGCACCACCTGGCCGCTCGACAAGCAGACCCTCATCGACTCCGCGAAGAAGACGTCGCGCGCCATCGTCATCGACGAGGGGTACGAGCGCTACGGCGTGACCGCCGAGATCGCGTCGGTGATCGCGGAGGGCGCGTTCTACCACCTCGACGCGCCCGTCAAGCGCATCGGCGCCATGGACGTGCCCGTGCCCTTCTCGCCCGTGCTCGAGGACCTCACCGTGCCGAACGAGCAGTCGGTGTTCGAGGCGGCGCGGGCGCTCTGCCGGAAGGCCTGATGCCGGCCACCGTCATCATGCCGGCGCTGGAGCTCGCGCAGGAGACCGGCAAGGTCCTGCGCTGGCTGAAGGCGCCCGGCGACGCCGTGAGCAAGGGCGAGCCCATCGTCGAGGTCGAGACGGACAAGGTGACGGTGGAGATCGAGGCGCCGGCCGCGGGCGTGCTGCGCGCGGTGAGCGCGCGCGCGGGCGACGTGGTCCGCGTCGGCACGACCATCGCGCTGATCTACGGCCCGGGCGAGGCGGGGGCCGCCCAGGCCGACGAGCCCGTCATGACGGTCAAGGCCTCGCCGCTCGCCCGCAAGCTCGCCGAGCAGCACGGCGTCGATCTCGCGCGCGTGACGACGGCGAGCGGCCGGATCGAGAAGGCGGACGTCCTGGCCTACGTCGACGCGCGGAAGGCCTCCGGCGGCGGCAACGGCGCGGCCGCGCGACTGGCCGCGGCGTCGCCGAAGGCGCGGCGGCTCGCGGCCGAGCGCGGCCTCGACCTGGCGGCGCTGCGCGGCTCCGGCCCGGGCGGCGCCGTGCTCGCCGCCGACGTGCCCGCGGCCGCCGAGCGGCCGTCGGCGCCGGCGACCGCCCCGGGCGTCGGGACCGTCTGGCGCGTCATGGCCGAGCGCATGACGCAGAGCTGGACCACCGCGCCGCACTTCTACCTGGTGCGCGAGGTGCGCGTGAGCCGGCTGGCCACGTGGCGGGAGCGCGCGAAGGCGAAGGCGGGCGCGCGTATCACGTACACGGATCTCCTGGTCCGGATCGTCGCGGCGGCGCTGGTACAGCAGCCGCGCGTCAACGTCGCCTGGAGGGACGGTGCCATCGTCCCGAACGCGGCGATCAACATCGGCCTCGCCGTCGCCGTCGAGGACGGCCTCGTCGTCCCCGTCCTCCACGGCGCCGACACGCTCGGCCTCGCCGACATCGCGGCGCGGCGCGAGGACCTGGTCGCCCGCGCCCAGGCCGGCAAGCTCCGGCCCGCCGACATCCAGGGCGGCGGCTTCACGATCAGCAACCTCGGGATGTACGGCGTCGACGCCTTCGACGCGATCGTCAACCCGCCGCAGGCGGCGATCCTCGCCGTCGGCCGGATCGCCGACCGGGTGGTGGCCGTCGACGGGCAGCCGGTCGTCCAGCCGACGATGGTGCTCACCCTGTCGTGTGACCACCGCGCGCTGGACGGCGCGCGCGGGGCGCAGTTCCTGGGCACGCTCGCCGACCTCATCGAGGAGCCGCTGGCGCTGCTGACGTAGCGCCGCGCTCGCGGCGTGAGACGGGGCCGGCGGCGCGCGCCGCCGGCCCCACCGTCCCGGCTACTTCGCCGGCCAGTAGTGCTTGACCGCCATGTCCATCGGCGGCGTCATCTTCTGGGCGTGCGAGACCGTCTTCTTCGCGTACTCCCGCTGGGCGGCCAGCACCTTCGCGAAGAACGGATTGCGCTGCGACTCGCTCTCGAAGAACTTGTCGATGCCCTGCAGCTCGGCGCGCAGGATCTCGTCGGGCGTGCGGAGGATGTTGACGCCGTGCTTGCTGGCCAGCTCCTGTGCCGCCTGGCTGTCCTGATCCACCGTGTAGGCGCTCAGCCGCGTGATCTCTGCCAGCGCGGCGTACTTGACGATCGCCTGCAGGTCGGGCGGCAGCTCCGCCCACTTCTTCCGGTTGACGATGAGCTCGTGGTAGGTCGGCGGCTGGCGGAAGCTCGGCATGTAGTAGTACTTGGCCGCCTGCTGGAACCCGATGACGATATCGCGGCTCGGGATCGCCCACTCGGCGCCGTCGATGACGCCGCGCTCGAGGGAGGGCACGATCTCCCCGCCGGCCATGCCGACCGTGTTGACGCCCATCCGCTTGAACATCTCCAGCCCGATGCCCGAGGAGCGGAACTTGAGGCGCTTCAGGTCGTCGAGGCCGTTCATCGGCCGCTTGAGCCAGCCGAAGGCCTCCCAGAACGGCTGGATGGTGGTGAAGTGCGCCACCACGTCCATCTTCAGCTCCTTCTGGATGAGCTCGTTGTACAGTTCCTGGCCGCCGCCGGAGAAGAGCCAGGCGGTGAACTCGTTCTGCCCCATCCCGAAGGGCCCGCCGAGCGGCGAGCCGAAGAGCCCGGCGGCGGAGTTCTTGCCGGCCCAGAGGCCCGGCCAGGTCATTCCGCCGTCGAGCGTGCCGCGGTTCACGGCGTCGAGCACCTCGAAGAAGCCGACGACCGCGCCGACCGGCAGCGGCTCGATCTTGAGCCGCCCGCCCGACATCTGCTCGATCGACCTGGCGAGCTCCAGCAGCGAGCGGTGCGGGTAGTCGGTGACGGGGAACGCGCTCTGCACCTTCCAGACGAACGTCCGCGGCTGCGCCGGCGCCGGGGCCGGGGCCAATGACGCGAGGACCACCAGGAGCGCGACGATCATCGTGGCCGCGAGGAACCAGCTGCGCTGTCTCATGTTCTCCTCCTTCACCGCTCGGCCGCGCGCACGGCGGCGGGGCCGCCGTTGACCTTCACGCGCTGGCCCGTGTCCTTCAGCGTCGAGCCGTCCCACCGGAAGACCCAGTAGTCCTTCTCGACCATGTTGCCGACCAGCAGCGTCGCGCCGTCGGGCGCCCAGAGCACGCCCTGCGACCAGTGGCCGATCGGCGCCTCGGCCACGCGCGCGAGCGTCGTGCCGGTCACCCGGACGATGACCAGCTTGCCGGCGTCGTTGTAGAACGGCGACTCCCTGGGCCGGTTGCTGCCGTTGTGCACGACGACGGCGGCGACGGAGCTGTCGGGGGCGATCTTCAACCCCTCCGCGGTCGCGCCGAGGACGCCGACGGTGTCGACGACGCGCGGCGGCGTCGCGGTGAGGTCGATCAGGCTCACGCTGTCGTGATCGCCGCTGGCGGCCCCGGCGAGGCTGCCCACCACCGCGAAGGCGCCGCTCGAGGCGATGTCGAGGACCACGGGCCGCACGCCGGCCGTCATGTCGCGCCTGGTGTACTCGACCCTGGCGCCGTCGATCGCCAGCACGGAGACCTTGTGGTCCAGGCTGCGCGAGACGAGCGCGGTCTTGCCGTCGGGTGTGATGGCGACCATCCCGCCGCCCGCCTTGCTGCCGCCGACCTCGACGGTGCCGGCCGGCGTCACCGTCGTGCCCTGGATCGTGAACACGGACACGGTGCCGTCCACGAGGTTCGAGACGAGCGCCAGCGTGCCCTGGCGATTGATGGACACGCCCGCGGCGCCGCGGCCGGCCTCCAGCGTGGCGAGGACCTTCGGCGGGTTGGCCTTCACGTCGACGACGCTGACCTGGTTGTTCGGCGTCTGCTTCGTGCGGTCGCTCGGATCCACCTTGCTGGAGGCGGTGACGAGCGCCAGGCTCTCGTCCGGGGTGACGGCGATGCTGAGCGGCGGGCCGACCACGCTCACCGGCGCCGGCACCTCCCCGACGATCCGCGGTGGCGCCGTCTTGAGGTCGATGACCGAGACCGTGTCCGGCGGCGGAGTGGACACCACCGTGACCACGCCGTTCACCAATAGGATTTTGTTGTCGTTGCCCGACACGGCGATCTGCGCGCGGACGGCCGGGGCGGTGGTCGTGACGGCGAGCAGCGCCAGACCCGCGGCCAGCAGCGTGCGGTGGCGAGGCATCATGAGCGCCTCCTGAGGTGAGGGATGGAGCGGGGCACATCATACTGAAGACGCGCGCGCCGCGCCGGGAGCGATTGGTACACTCGGCCGGTGATCTTCCTCATCCGCCACGGCGAGACGATCGGCAACGCGTCCCGGATCGTCCAGCGGCCCGACAGCCCGCTCTCGCCGCGCGGCCTGGCCCAGGCGGAGCGGCTGGCGCGCCGGCTGGCGACGGCGGGCATCACGCGCATCGTCTCGAGCGACCTGGCGCGGGCGCTCACGACCGCCCAGTCGCTCCAGCGCCTCACCGGCGCCCCGCTCGCGCTCGAGCCGCTGCTCCAGGAGCGGAACTTCGGCGACCTGCGCGGCACCCCGTACGCCGAGCTCGGCTTCGACATGTTCGAGCCGGATTACTCGCCGCCGAACGGGGAGACGTGGCCGGCCTTCCACGCGCGCGTCGACCGGGCGTGGGCGCGCCTGCAGGCGCTCGCGGCCGGCGTGGACGGCCACCTCGCGGTCGTGACGCACGGCCTCGTGTGCCGCTCGCTCGCCGCCCGGCACCTCGTCCTTCCCGACGGCGAGGCGGTGCCGGTGCGCTGGGAGAACACGTCGCTGACCATGATCGAGTGCCCGGCGCCGTGGCGGGTCCGCCTGCTGAACTGCGTCGCCCACCTGGCCGACCTCGACGCCGTCCCGCTCGCCGACGCGGGCGCGGTCTGAGGGCTCAGCGGCGCCAGAAGCGCTGGCGCCCGACGTTGAAGGCGACGATCCACGCCGCGGTGCCGATGACCAGCCACACCAGCGGAATCACGAGGTCCGGCGTGAGGGCGGGGCGCTGGAGGAGCGGCCAGATCCCCCGAAGCCCGAGGACCAGGCCGCCCATCCAGAGCAGCATCATGAGCGCCCAGAGCGTTGCTAGCAGAGGATCTTCCAGTTCTTGCAGAGCTCTTTGGGAAGCACGGTCACCATCCAGTAGCCGACGCCCCCGAAGCCCGTGACGACGGTGATCCAGAGCAGCCACGTGTTCAGCCGGCTGACCTTGAAGCCCTCCGGCAGGCGGCGGTTGTTGATCAGCATGATTTGCCAGGCGCCGATGGAGCGGTAGACCAGGGCCGAGATCGCCACGCCGATCCACAGGATGAACGGCTGCGCGACCGTGATCAGGTAGAAGCCGGCCAGGACGACGGCGGTGACGACGACGAAGTAGTAGAAACGGTACGGGCGCCGGGCGTGGCCGGTGACGGCGATGGCATCGCACGTCGTACGGCCGATGAACGTGTCGTAGAACGGGAACTGCGCGTCGTAGAGCGTCACCATGATGAAGAGCAGCATCAGCCAGCCCGCCATGGGGCCGAGCACGCCCTGCGCGATGGTCGCCATCTGGATCGGTACCATCACGCCGGACGGGATGCTCCCCGTCTTCAAGAACTCGTCGTGCAGGTACGCGAGGCCGGCCACCGAGTAGAGGTAGGTCATGATGATGCCGCCGATGATGGCCCACCAGAGGATGAGGCTGTAGCCGCCCACCTTCACCCACTGCTGCATCTTCGCGCGCTCCCGCGCGTCGGCCTCGTCCCAGCGGATCTCCTGGGCGGTGATGTTCTCCGGCGGCCGCAGGACGCCCGTCACCTGCCCGGCGTAGCGTCCCATGCCGAAGCCGGCCGCGATGACCCAGAACGACACCCACATGAGGCTTCCGCCCGGCTGGTTGAAGAGCGCCAGTGCGTCGGTCGGCGGTAACGCGCTGGGATAGCCCTCCCTCAGGTAGCTGATCCCGAGATAGCCGAGGAGCACCTGCCAGTAGTGCTGCGGCTTCGCGGCGATGAGCGTGACCGCCAGCACGAGGATGATGTTGGCGAACATGATGAGGGTGAAGAACCTGGACAGGAACGTGTAGGTCCGGTTCGAGAAGTAGAAGACGACCAGCACGGCCACGAGCGCGATGACCGCCCAGAGGTAGTGGGGCGGCCCCACCGGGAACGGGTTGTCGATGCCGGTGAAGCGATGGGCCGCGATGACGGCGCCGCCCATCCACGCCGGCCAGGCGAAGGTGAGGATGGTGACCACCGCCCAGAACCACGGCCAGAAGCCGCGCGGCCCGAGATCGTTGGTGGCCGCGAAGAACGAGCGGCCCGTGCAGATGCTGTACTTGATGCACTCGTACACGAGCGCGGTCTCGAGGACGACCGAGACCGTCATCAGCCAGTGCATGTGGAGCGTGCCGCGGGCGGAGACGTTCGGCAGCAGGTACGCCTCGCCGCCGCCGATCGAGATGCCGAAGTTGATCGCCTGCGGCCCGAGCGCCGCCAGCATCCCGGCCAGTGTCAGCGGGAACGGATTGGGGACGGGGTTGACGGCTCGTGTCTCCGCCACCCGGCCCGCCACGACTGTGGTGGCCATAGACCCTCCTTGGATGCGAGAGGTCCGACCGGAGTGAGCGCAGGAACGATGCGCGGCTCGTGGCGGGCCGCGGCCGGCGTGGAGCGCGGAGGACTGTCGAACCCGATCCAGGGGCATGGGGCGCTTCCCCCGTGGGCAAGACGGTCGCGAACGTGGGCGGAATGATGGAGGGCGCCCCGAGGCGTTGTCAACCCCGGGGCGGTGTGCGGCGTCCGCGGGCGCGTGCGGGCGAGGCGCCTACACGAAGAGCTCGGGATGGTGGTGGGGCGCGCTGCCGTTGGCGCGCACGCGCTCCCGGTGCTGCCACCAGGCCTCGTAGGCGCGGGACTCCGAGCGCTGCCGCCGCCACACGAGGAGCGCCCAGCCGATCGAGACTGCCGCGCCGATCGCCCAGGGCCGCCAGCCGCCGACCTTTGCCCTGACCAGCCGTTGCACCATGTCCGCCTCCGAGGTGACTGCCGCGTGAGGGTCACGCAGGCAGCCGACCTCGCAACCGCCGTGCCGGAGGGGGAAGCGGCGATCCGACGGGCGCTTACGCGACGCGCGGCCGTTTCCGCGCTGGTCAGTCTCTTTCCGGGGCGGCTATACTCCCCTCGCCACGCCAGGAGGAGGGACGATGAAGCTCACGCCCGCGTTCAAGCAGATCGCCTCGGGCCTGCGGTTCCCCGAGGGCCCGGTCGCCATGCCGGACGGCTCGGTCGTGCTCGTGGAGATCGAGCGGCGCACGCTGTCGCGGGTGACGCCCGACGGCAAGGTGCACGTCGTCGCCGCGCTCGGCGGCGGGCCGAACGGCGCGGCCATGGGCCCCGGCGGCAAGATCTACGTGACCAACAACGGCGGGCTGAAGTTCGTCGACCGGCCGGGCAAGCTCTTCCCCGTCGCGCAGGCCGACGACTACGCCACCGGCAGCATCCAGGTTGTCGACCCGGACACGGGCAAGTTCGAGACGCTCTACGACCGGTGCGACGGCCAGCGGCTGCGCGGGCCGAACGACCTCGTCTTCGACCGCGCCGGCGGCTTCTGGTTCACGGATCTCGGCAAGACGCGCGAGCGCGACGCCGATCGCGGCGCCGTCTACTACGCCCGGGCGGACGGCTCGATGATCCGGGAGGCGATCTTCCCGCTCGAGCGCCCGAACGGCATCGGCCTCTCGCCGGACGAGCGCACCCTGTACGTCGTGGAGACGCCGACGGCGCGCTGCTGGTCGTTCCGGCTGTCGGGGCCGGGGCAGATCGAGTCGGCGAACGGACCGTACCGCGGCGAGAAGGGAACGGTCGTGGTCGGCCTCGGCGGCTACCAGATGTTCGACTCGCTCGCCGTGGACGGCGAGGGGCACGTCTGCGTCGCGACGCTGATCACGGGCGCGGTGAGCGACATCTGGCCCGACGGCAGCCGCGTCGACCAGTACGTCCTGCCCGACATGATGGTCACCAACGTCTGCTTCGGCGGCCGGGATCTGCGGACCGCGTACGCCACGCTCTCGATGGGCGGCACGCTCGTGTCGTTCGAGTGGCCGCGGCCCGGGCTGCCGCTGCACTACCTGAACCGGAGGCCCGCGTGACCCGCCTGCGGCGGGACGGGGCCGAGCGCCATCCGCGCAAGGAGGTCCGATCATGAGCGATGCCGCCGCCGGCGAGACCGTCGAGCTGCTGCAGCAGCTGATCCGTAACCGGTGCGTCAACGACGGCACCGTCGGCTCCGGCCAGGAAGTGCGGACGACGGACACGCTGCGCGCGTACCTCGGCGGGACCGGGCTCGACCTCGAGGTGTACGAGCCCGACGGCGCGCCAGGGCGCACGAGCCTGGTCGCCCGCATCGAGGGCACGGACCCGGCCGCGCCGACGCTGTGCCTCATGGGCCACACGGACGTCGTCCCCGTGACGCCGGAGCACTGGACGCGGGATCCGTTCGGCGGCGAGCTCGTGAAGGGCGAGGTCTGGGGCCGCGGCGCCGTCGACATGCTCAACCTCACGGCGTCGCAGGCGGTGGCGCTCAAGACGCTCGCCCGGCGCGGGTGGCGGCCGCGCGGCACGCTCGTCTACCTCGCGTGCGCCGACGAGGAGGCGGGCGGCGCCCTCGGCGCCGGCCACGTCTGCAAGCACCACTGGGACGCCCTGCGGGCGGATTACCTGCTCACCGAGAACGGCGGCACCGTCAGCGCGCTCGGGGGCGAGCTGAATGTCACCGTGCACGTCGGGGAGAAGGGCGTGGCGTGGCGCCGGCTGCGCGTCAAGGGCACGCCCGGTCACGGCTCGATGCCGTACGGCGCCGACAACGCGCTGGTGAAGGCGGCCGAGGTGATCCGGCGGATCGCCGACTACCGGCCGTCGCCGTACGTCGACGACCTCTGGGGGGCGTTCGTCGCCTCGCTCGACGTCGACCCGCGGCTCAAGTCGATGCTGGTGGACCCGTCCGCCGTCGACGACTGCATCGGATCCCTGCCGCCCGCCCTGGCCAAGATAGGGTGGTCGCTGACCCACACGACCTTCTCGCCGAACGTCTGCCGCGGTGGCGTGAAGACGAACGTGATCCCCGACGTCGTCGACATCGAGGTCGACATACGGACCGTGCCCGGCGACAGCGAGGACGAGGTGCGGCGGCACCTCGACAAGGCCCTGGGCGACCTCTCGGAGGACGTGCTCGTCGAGAAGCTCTTCTCGAAGCCGGCGTCCGTGTCGCCCACCGGGACGCCGCTGTGGGACGTGCTGGGCCGCGTGGTCGATCGCCACTATCCCGGGGCGAAGCTCCTGCCGCGGCTGATCGTCGGGTTCACCGACGCGCCCTACTTCCGGGAGCACGGCGCCATCGCGTACGGCTTCGGCCTCTTCTCGCGCGCGCTCACGGCCGAGGCCATGGCCGGGCGCCTCCACGGCAACGACGAGCGCGTCGACGTGGAGTCGCTGGCGCTCACCACCCAGGCGTGGCTCGACGTCTGCGAGCTGTTCCTCGGTTAACCCGGCCGGTTCGTCACTCGCGGTCACACGCTCTCGCGTGCGGCGGGCGGGTCCTGGCGCCGGCGTGGCGGGCGGGCGGCGGCGGGCCGGGGCCCGGGCCGTTCGGGCACGCAAATCGACGATGCGCTTGCGCCTGTCGGCGGGGCAACGATTCCCGGCCGGGGCCGACGCCTTACCCTACAGCACAGCCCTCACGACCCAGGCCCCGGCCCGCCGCCGCCCGCCCGCCACGCCGGCGCCAACCGCCCGGGACC
>DASUPA010000059.1:0-4260 GCA_036276335.1 Candidatus Methylomirabilota bacterium
GGGAGGAGATCACGATGCAGAAGCTGATGGTGACGCTCCTGGTCGGAATCATCGCTCTGGCTCCGGCGATCGCGGCGGCGCAGAGCAGCGCTGGCAGTGGCTCATCGGGCAGCTCGAGCTCCGGCAGCAGTACCCCCTCCACCTCGAAGGGCACCACCGGTAGCGGGTCGACCTCGTCCGGCGCGCCCGCGGCGAGCCCGTCGGGCTCGACGGCCGACATGTCGAAGTACACGACGAAGGCCGACTGCGAGAAGGCCGGCGGCAAGTGGCAGGCCGCGTCGAAGAAGTGCATGAAGAACAGCATGAAGAAGTAGCTCCCCGGGGAGCCACTTCGGCGGTAACACGAGGGTGCCGGGGGATGGTACCGTTAACGCCGTGCACGGTGCCGCCCTCGTCGCCCTCGCTCTGCTCTGCCTCCTGACCCCTGCCCTCCTGCCCGCGCAGACCCCGGCGCCGGTTGTCTACGTGGCGCCCGTCGAAGGCATCATCGATCTCGGCCTGGCGCCGTTCGTCCGCCGCGTGCTCGACGAGGCGGCGGAGCAGCAGGCAGCCGCCGTGGTGCTGGAGATCAACACCTTCGGCGGCCGGGTCGACGCGGCCGTGCTCATCCGGGACGCCCTGCTCCGGGCGAAGGTGCCGACGGTGGCCTTCGTGAACAAGCGCGCCATCTCCGCGGGCGCGCTCATCAGCCTGGCGGCGGAGACCATCGCCATGGCCGACGGCGGCACGATCGGTGCGGCGACGCCGGTGCAGGTCGGCGCGCCGGGCGGGGGCACGCAGGCCGTCGACGAGAAGAGCGTCTCGTACATGCGGAAGGAGTTCCGCTCCACCGCCGAGCACCGCAAGCGGCCGCCGCTGATCGCCGAGGCCATGGTGGACGCCGACGTGGCCATCCCCGGGCTCGTCGACAAGGGCAAGCTGCTCACGCTCACCACCACGGAGGCGCTCGCGCACAAGGTGGCCGACGTGCGCGCCGACAGCCTCGAGGCGGTGCTCGCGCATCTCAAGCTCGGCAACGCCGAGATCCGTCGGGTGTCCGAGAACTGGGCGGAGCAGCTCGTGCGGTTCCTGACGCATCCGATCCTCAGCTCGCTGCTCATGACGGTCGGCATGCTGGGCATCATCATCGAGCTGCGCACGCCGGGCTTCGGCGTGCCCGGCGCGCTCGGCATCACCAGCCTCGGCCTCTTCTTCTGGGGCCACTGGCTGGTGCGCCTCGCCGGCTGGGAGGAGATCCTGCTCGTCGCGGTGGGACTGCTCCTGCTCGCGGTCGAGCTCTTCGTCATCCCGGGCTTCGGGATCACGGGCATCCTCGGCATCCTGGCCATCCTGGCCGGCCTCGTCCTGAGCCTGCTCGGCGCGGGCGCCACGGCGACGAGCGTCGTCAGCGCGGCCGCACGCGTGGCGGTGTCGCTGCTGATCGCCGTCGCGGCCGCGGTCGCGCTGCTCCGCGTGCTGCCGCGCCTGCCGTTCGGCCGCGATCTGATCCTGGACACGGGGCTCACCGCGCTCACCGGCTGGGCCTCGCCGCCGGAGAGCGATCGTCAGTGGCTCGGCAAGCGCGGCACGACCGTCTCGCCCCTCCGGCCGGCCGGCATCGCGGACCTGGAAGGCGAGCGGGTGGACGTGGTCTCCCAGGGGGAGTGGATCAACGCGGGGTCGCCGATCGAGGTGATCCGCGTCGAGGGCAACCGCATCGTCGTCCGGCAGGTCCGCGGACACACGGAAGGGGTGTGAGGCATGTTCGGAGTCGAGGTCGGCCTCGTCGGCATCGTCATCCTGGTCATCGTCGCGCTGATCCTGGTCCTGTACCTCATTCCGATCCCGCTCTGGATCGCCGCGTGGGCGTCGGGGGCCTACGTCGGGCTCCTCACGCTGATCGGCATGCGGCTGCGGCGGGTGCCCCCGAGCACCGTCGTCAACGCGCGCATCAGCGCGTCCAAGGCGGGCCTGGAGATCTCGATCAACGACCTCGAGGCGCACTACCTCGCCGGCGGCAACGTGGTGCGGGTGGTGAACGCGCTCATCTCGGCCGACAAGGCCAACATCGAGATGCCGTTCAAGCGCGCCGCCGCCATCGACCTGGCCGGGCGCGACGTGCTCGAGGCCGTGAAGATGTCGGTCATCCCCAAGGTCATCGAGACGCCCCGGATCGCCGCCGTCGCCAAGGACGGCATCCAGCTCATCGCCGTGTCGCGGGTGACGGTGCGGACGAACCTGGACCGGCTGGTGGGCGGCGCCGGAGAGGAGACGGTCATCGCCCGCGTCGGCGAGGGCATGGTGAGCACGATCGGCTCCGCGGCCAGCCACAAGGCCGTGCTCGAGAACCCCGACCACATCTCCAAGCACATCCTCAGCCGCGGGCTCGACGCCGGCACCGCGTTCGAGATCCTGTCCATCGACATCGCCGACGTCGACGTGGGCGAGAACATCGGAGCCAAGCTGCAGATCGACCAGGCGAATGCCGACAAGCAGATCGCCCAGGCCAAGGCCGAGGAGCGCCGGGCCATGGCCGTCGCGCAGGAGCAGGAGATGCGCGCGCGCGTGGTGGAGGCGGAGGCCGAGGTGCCGCGCGCGATGGCCGAGGCGTTCCGCAGCGGCAACCTCGGGATCATGGACTACTACCGGATGCAGAACGTGCAGGCCGACACGTCCATGCGGCAGTCGATCGCCGAGCCCGGCGGCGAGACCCCGCCGCCGACGACCGGCCGGTAGCGGCGAGGGCGACCGATGCCGGAGCAGATCGGCGTCTTCGTCGTCTTCCTGCTGGTGGTGCTGTTCAACCTGATCGTGCAGCTGCTCCAGCGCCGCCGGCGGGCGGCGCGGAGCGCGGGCGAGACGGTCGAGGCGCCGCCGGCACCGCCGCCCCGGCCACCCCGGGTGCCGCGGGTGGTGGTGGCCCCGCCGCGGCTCGAAGAAGCGCCGCCGGCGGCCATTCACATCGCACCGCCCGTGCGCGCGGCGCCGGTGCGGCGCCGGCGCCGCTTCGACCTCCGCCCGCGGAATCTGCGCCGCGCGGTAGTGCTGATGACGGTGCTCGGCCCGTGCCGAGCGCTGGAGGACGAGCGGGGCGTGGCCGGTCGTCCGTAGCCATGGCGAAGCCGGTGGCAATCGCGTTGCACCGGCCTCGCGTCATGCGGGAGGCCACGGCCGATCAGGGATCGACGCGTCGCCGGCGCCGGGCCGCGATCGCGGGGCTGGGGGTGCTCGGCCTGCTCGACGCGCTGTACATGCTCGCCTACTCCGAGGGCTTGATCGACCGCCTCATCTGTCCGTTCTTCGGAGAGGGCTGCGAGACGGTCGGGCGCTCGCCGCACGCGCGCCACCTCGGCGTGCCCAACTCCGCCGTCGGCGCGCTCGGCTACGCGGTCCTCGCCACCCTGGCCGTCTGGAGCGGAGACGCGCCGGCCCGACGGCAGCCCCTCCGCGCGCTCGGGATGGCGTCGATCGGCGTCGGCGCCGCCGCGGTCAGCGCGTTTCTGACCTGGGAGCAGCACGCGAAGGTCCGCGCGTGGTGCTTCTGGTGCCTGACCTCGGCCGGCATCAACGCCGTCGTGCTCCCGCTCGTCGTCGCCGAGGCGCGCGACGTCCGCCGCGCGCGCTGACAGCCGGCGCCACGGCGGTACATCCCCATCGCCGGGACCCGTATAATCGCCGCCACCGGAGGACACCATCATCATGGCCAGCACGCTCTCGACCGAGCGCCGCGACGCGCTCGTGAGCCGCCTCTTCGACGCCTCGATCTCGACGATGGAAGTCTGCTGCGTGTACCTCGGCGACCGCCTCGGCCTGTACCGCGCGCTCCGCGCCTCGGGGCCCGCCACCGCCGCCGAGCTGGCCGCGGCCACGAAGATCAGCGAGCGCTACGCGCGGGAGTGGCTCGAGCAGCAGGCCGTCGCCGGTATCCTCGACGCCGCCGCCGCCGACGACGCGAGCGCGCGCCGGTACACGCTGCCGCCCGAGCACGCCGAGGTGCTGCTGGACCCCGACAGCCTCAGCATGGTCGCCCCGGTGGTGCAGCTCATCGTCGGCCTGACGAGCCAGCTCCCTGCCCTGCTCGCGGCCTTCCGGAGCGGCGGCGGCCTCGCGTGGAGCCAGTACGGCGCCGATGTGCGCGAGGGCCAGGCCGGCCAGAACCGGCCGGTCTTCGTGAAGCTGCTCGGCAGCGAGTGGCTGCCCGCCATCGCCGACGTCCACGCGCGCCTGCTCGCCGATCCACCCGCGCGCGTGGCCGACGTCGCCTGCGGCGCCGCGTGGTCC
>DASUPA010000060.1:0-18130 GCA_036276335.1 Candidatus Methylomirabilota bacterium
GCGCCGTCCGGACACAGGTTGCCGGTGAGGATCGCGAGCCCGCCCTCCTTCGCGAGCGGCATCGTGATCGGCCGGATGACGTCCTCGTTCCAGCACTTCGCGTCGCGGACGTTGTCGGCGAGGGAGTGGCCGTTCACCGTGCGCGCATGGTCGAGCAGCGGCAGCAGCTCCTTGAGGACGACCGGCAGCCCGCCCGCGTAGAAGAAGTCCTCCATCAGGTACTTGCCGGAGGGGCGCAGGTTGAGCAGGAACGGCGTCGTGCGCGACAGCTCGTCGAAGCGCTGGAGCGTGAGCGGCACGCCCACGCGCCGGGCGATCGCGACGAGGTGAATGACCGCGTTCGTCGAGCCGCCGATCGCCATGAGCGTCCGGATGGCGTTGTCGAAGGCGTGCGCGGTCAGGATCTCCGACGGCTTCGGGCCGCCGGCCTTCGCCATCTCCACGGCGCGCCGCCCCGCGAGCTCGGCCGTCTGGAGCCGGCGCGAGTCCGGCGCCGGGATGGCGGCGTTGCCCGGCAGCGTCATGCCGAGGGCCTCGGCCATCGAGGCCATCGTCGAGGCAGTGCCCATGACCATGCAGTGACCCGACGAGCGCGACATGCACGACTCGGCCTCGCACAGCTCCTCGTCGGTCAGCGTCCCGGCGCGGCGCTCGCTCCACAGGCGCCACAGGTCCGTGCCGGAGCCGAGCTCCTCGCGGCGCCAGTTGCCGCGCAGCATGGGACCGCCGGTCACCATGATCGACGGCACGTCGGCGGAGGCGGCGCCCAGCAGCATCGCCGGCGTGGTCTTGTCGCAGCCCGAGAGCAGCACCACCGCGTCGAGCGGATAGGCGCGGATGCACTCCTCGACGTCCATCGCCATGAGGTTGCGAAAGAGCATCGTCGTCGGCTTCATCAGCACCTCGCCGAGCGAGATGGTCGGGAACTCGAGCGGGAAGCCGCCGGCGGACCACACGCCGCGCTTGACGGCGTCGGCGACCTGGCGGAGATGCGCGTTGCAGTTCGTGAGCTCCGACCAGGAGTTCGCGACGCCCACCACCGGACGGCCGTCGAAGACGTGATCGCTGAAGCCCTCGGTCTTCAGCCACGAGCGATGCGCGAAGCCGTCGAGATCCTGACGGCCGAACCAGTTGCGACTTCTGAGTGGCTGTGATGTCATGGGGCCCTCCGAAGGCCCGATTATATGCGTGAACGGAGGAGTGAATGAGTCGCCTCGCAGGCAAGGTCGCCGTCGTCACCGGCGGCGGCAGCGGCATCGGACGCGGTATCGTCCTCGCCATGGCGAGGCAGGGCGCGGACATCGCGATTCCCGACCTCCACGTGCTCAACGCCGACAAGGTCGCCGAGGAGGTCAAGGCGCTCGGACGCAAGGTGCTCGCCATGAAGTGCGACGTGACGAGCAGCGCCGACGTGAAGTCGATGGTGGACCGCACGCGCGATCAGCTCGGGCCGATCGACATCCTCGTGAACAACGCCGGCATGGCGGCGCCGCCCGGCATGCCGTTCACGAACAACACGGAAGAGGACTGGGACCGGGCCTTCGCCGTGAACACGAAGTCGGTCTTCCTCACGTGCAAGGCGGTCGCGCCGCACTTCATCGAGCGCAAGGCGGGACGGATCATCAACATCGCGTCCATCGCCGGACCGCTGGCGGCGGTCACCATGCCGGCCTACAGCGTGGCCAAGCAGGGCGTCATCACCTTCACCCGCGTCGTCGCCAGGGAGCTGGCGCCGCACGGGATCACCGCGAACGCCATCTGCCCGGGCGTGCTCTACACCGACTTCTGGCAGAAGCTGGCGCAGCACATCGCCGACACCAACCCGGCCTTCAAGGGCATGACCGCCCGCCAGGTGTTCGAGAAGCGCGTGAACGACATCGTGCCGATGAAGTGCGAGCAGACGCCGGAGGACATCGGCAACGCGGCCGTGTTTCTCGCCTCGGACGAAGCGCGGTACATCACGGGACAGGCGCTGAACGTCGACGGCGGCTGCGTGATGTGGTGAGGCACTGATGGATTTCGAGTTCTCGGAGCGGGAAGAGGCATTCCGGAAGGACGTGCGGGCGTGGCTCGAGGCCAACCTGCCGGACGACCTGCGCGGGATGGCGTTCGCCTCGTCGCGGGCCGACCGGGACGAGGTCCGACGGCTGCGCGCCTGGCAGAAGACGATGTACGAGGCCGGCTACGTCGGCATGGACTGGCCGAAGGAGTTCGGCGGCCGCGGCGCGACGCTGACCGAGCAGATCATCCTCTTCCAGGAGATGGCGCGTGCGGAGTCGCCGCAGCTCGTCAACCGCGGCGGCGTATCGATGCTGGGTCCCACGCTGATGAAGTTCGGCACCGAGGCCCAGCAGAAGCGGTTCCTGCCGAGGATCCTCACCGCGGACGAGCTGTGGTGTCAGGGGTTCTCGGAGCCGAACGCCGGCTCGGACCTGGCCAACCTCCAGACCCGCGCGGTGCGCGAGGGCGATCACTTCGTCGTCAACGGCCAGAAGGTGTGGACCTCGATGGCCCACGTCGCCGACTGGTGCTTCCTGCTCGTCCGGACGGACCCGGCGGCGCCCAAGCACAAGGGCATCAGCTTCCTGCTGGTCGACATGAAGACGCCCGGCATCAGCATCCGCCCGCTGCGCCAGATCACCGGCGAGGCGGAGTTCAACGAGGTGTTCTTCGACAACGTGCGGGTCCCGGTCGCGAATCTCGTGCACAAGCTGAACGAGGGCTGGGCGGTCGCCATCACCACGCTCGCCTACGAGCGCGATCTCCTGACCTTCATCCGCCACATCTCGCTGCGCAACGCGCTCCATCGTCTCGTGAAGCTCACGCGGAGCCGTGGCAAGGGCGGAGACCCGGTCGTGCGCCAGAAGATCGCCGGGCTGTGGATCGGCGAGCAGGCGCTCCAGATGAACGCGTACCGCAGCCTCACCAAGATCCTCCGCGGCGGCCAGCCGGGTCCCGAGGGCTCGACCTCCAAGCTCTTCTGGAGCCAGCTGGACCAGGAGCTGGCGCTGACGGCGACCGAGGTGCTCGGCCCGTACTCGCAGATCGCGGAGGGCTCGCCGTGGGCCGTCGATCACGGCCAGTGGGAGTTCTACGAGCTGCTCGCCCGCGGCAGCGGCATCCGCGCCGGAACGTCCGAGATTCTCCGGAACATTCTCGCCGAGCGCGTGCTCGGCCTCGCGAAGGATTGACCATGGCCGACCTGCTCTACGAGGTGAAGGACACGATCGCGACCATCACCCTGAACCGCCCGGACAAGCTGAACGCCTTCACCGGCCCGATGATCGACGCGTGGGCGAAGGCGCTGGCGGAGGCGCAGGCCGACCCGAACGTCAACGTCGTCGTCGTCACCGGGGCCGGGCGCGCGTTCTGCGCCGGCGGCGACGTGGCGCGCATGGGCGACGGCGAGCCGACGCCGCTCGACCACAAGAACCAGCTCTGGGAGCACATCCACCGCGTGCCGAAGACGCTGGAGACGGTCGACAAGCCCGTCATCGCCATGGTCAACGGCCTCGCCGTCGGCGCGGGCATGGGCATGACCGTGATGTGCGACGTCCGGGTGGCCGCGGAGTCCGCGCGCTTCTCCACCGGCTACGTCAAGGTCGGTCTCGTGCCGGGCGACGGCGACACCTACTTCCTGCCGCGTCTCATCGGCGCCGCCAAGGCCCTCGACCTGCTGTGGACGGCCGATTTCGTCGAGGCGGCCGAGGCGCTGCGTCTCGGCATCGTGCAGCGCGTGTACCCCGACGCCGAGCTTCGCGAGCGGACGTACGCCTTCGCGCGCCAGATCGCCGACGGACCGCAGGTGCCGATCCGCATGATCAAGCGCCTCGTCTACCAGAGTCTGCGGCTCGACCTCCGCACGCACCTCGACCTCGTGTCGTCCCACATGGGACTGGTGCGCCAGACCCTCGACCACAAGGAAGGCGTCGCCGCCTTCAAGGAAAAGCGCCCCCCCAAGTTCCAGGGCCGCTAGCCAGCGCTGCGATACGCGCGATCCCGAGGCGCGCCACAGCACCCGCTGGGGCGTGCCGAGCCGCTGGGGCCTGGGGGCCATGTCGGGGCCGCGCGCGATCCCGAGGAGCGTCACGGCTTCGCCGGGGCGCTCCGAACGTCTGGGGGCCTGGGGGCCATGTCGGGGCCCCCATTCAAATCACACCGGCGTGATGCCCACGCGGTGGCGCTCGGCGAGCGCCTGGTACCCCTGTGGGTTCGCCTTCACCCAGAACTCCGCCGGGGTGCCCGCCAGCGGGCCCTTCACCTTCGCCGGCGCGCCCATCGCCAGCATCCCGTCGGGCACCTCGGTCTCCGGCGTGACGAGCGCGCCGCCCGCGACCATCGCGCGGACACCGATGCGGGCGCCGTCGAGGACCGTGCTGCCGTTGCCGACGAGCGCTTCCTCGCCGATGGTTGCCGCGTGCACCGTGCAGTTGTGGCCGATGGTGGCGCCGGCGCCGATCTCCACCCCGCTGCGCGGCGTGACGTGCACCACCGAGCAGTCCTGCACGTTGGCGCCGGCGCGCACGACGATCGGGTTGAAGTCCGCGCGCAGCACGGCGTTGTACCAGACGGACGCGCGCTCCTCCACCGTCACGTCGCCGACGAGGACGGCGGTGGGCGCGACGAACGCGGTCGGGTGCACGACCGGTCGCTTTCCCTCGAAGCTGAACAGTGGCATGGTCTGGACCCTCGCAGTATGCTCGACGTGAGCCCCATCTTACGCCCATGACACCTCGCATCGTCGCGGTTGGAACCGCGGTGCCGCCGCATCGCTTCACACAGCAGGAGCTGCTGGCGATGGCCGGGTACGCGGACGACCGCCGCCGCGGGTTCTTCACGGCGAGCGAGATCGCCGGCCGCCATCTCTGGATCGATCCCACGCGCTTTCGCCCCGACGAATCGGTCGACGAGCTGGACGCGCGCTTCCGCGACGGCGCGCTCGCGCTGGCCGAGGCGGCGGCGCGGGCGGCGCTGGCGCGCGCGGGCTGGCGGGCCGGGGATGTCGACTTCATCGCCACCACGACCTGCACGGGGCGCCTCACCCCGAGCGTCGACGCGCACCTCGTCGCGCGCCTGGGCGCGCGTCCCGACGTGCAGCGCGTCCACGTCGGCGACACCGGCTGCGCCTCCGCCATGGTGGCGCTCCAGCAGGCGTGGAGCCACCTCCACGCCTTCCCGCGGCACCGCGCGCTCCTGGTCGCGGTGGAGATCTGCTCGGCGGCGTACTTCCTCGACGACCGCCTGGAGAGCGCCGTCGCGCACGCGATCTTCGCCGACGGGGCCGGCGCCCTCGCGCTCGGCGCCGACGGGCCCGGACCCGCCGTGGTGACGACCCGGACGCTCTTCCGCCCGGAGCATCTCCCGGCGATGGGCTTCGAGTATCCAGGCGGCCGGCCGCGGGTGGTGCTGTCCAAGGACGTCCGCCGCATCGGCGCCGGCATGATGGGTGAGATGGCGCGAGTCCTGATGGACACCCAGGGGCTCAAGCGCGACGACATCGCCCACTGGGTGCTCCACTCGGCGGGCCGCCGCGTGCTCGACCGCGCGCGCGAGCTGCTCGATCTCGGCGACGCGCAGATGGCGCCGGCCCGCGACGTCCTGCGCGAGTACGGCAACATGTCGTCGGCCACCATCGTCTTCGTCCTCGATCGTCTCTTGCGACGCGCGGCGGTTGTCCCCGGGGACTGGGGGCTCATGATCGCTCTCGGCCCCGGCTTCGCCGCCGAGGGCGCGCTCCTGCGCTGGTGATGCGCCGGGCGGCGGGCGCGCGGGAGCTCCTCGACGGGCCGGTGGGGCCGGAGGCCCGTGCCGCGACGCTGGCCGACGTCGAGCGCCTGGACGCCTGGTTCGGCGGCCACGCCGTGTCGCTGGCGCGCGTGAGCCGGGCCGCGCGCGGCGTGCCGCCCGACCGCCCGCTCGTCGTCGTGGACGTCGGCGGCGGCGCCGGCGGCTTCGCCCGGTGCGTCACGCGGTGGGCGCGGCGTCGCCGGCGCGCCGTGCGCGTCCTCGTCGTCGATCGCGACGAGGCGACGGCGGCGCTGGCCCGCCGGGCCTGCGCCGCCGATCCCGAGATCCGGGTCGTGCGCGGCGATGCCACGGCGCTGCCGCTGGGCGTCGGGTCGGCGGACATCGTCCACGCGGCGCTCACGCTCCACCACCTGGAGCCCGAGGCCGCCGTGACGGCGCTGGCGGAGATGGCGCGCGTCGCGCGCGGCCGGGTGGTCGTGAACGATCTCGCCCGCACGCCGCTCGCCCTCGCGCTCGTCTGGCTCGCCACCCGCCTGCTCGTCCTGCATCCGGTCTCGCGGCACGACGGCCCGCTGTCCGTGCGCCGGGCCTACGCGCCGTCCGAGCTCGCCGAGCTCTTCCGCAAGGCCGGGCTCCCGGGCGTCAGCGTCCGGCGCTATCCGGCGCTCGCCCGCGTCGTCGCGGAGACCGCGTGAGCCTCGCGCAACCCGACGCCATCGTCGTGGGCGCCGGCCCGGCCGGCGCCGCCACCGCCATCCTGCTTGCCGAGCACGGCCTGCACGCGCTGGTGCTCGAGCGCGGGGGGCGCACGCGGCCGAAGATCTGCGGCGAGTACCTGAGTCCCGAGGCGGGGCGAGTGCTGGACCGGCTCGGCGCGCTGAAGGCGCTCGACGCGGGCGGGGCCGTCGCGCTCGCGGGGATGCGCATCACGGCGCCGGACGGCACGACGGTGACGGGCCGCTATCGCGCCATCGGCGCCCACCGGCCGTACCGCGAGCACGCGATCGGCGCCTCGCGCGCCGTCGTGGACGCCGCGCTGGTGGACCGCCTCCGCGCGCTGCCGGTCGACCTCCGCGAGGGGGTGCGCGTCACCGATCTCCTGGTGGAGGGAGGCGCCGTCGTGGGCGTGCACGCGGTGGACCGGGCGGGCGCCGCCCGGACGTTCCGCGCGCCGGTCGTGGTCGCCGCCGACGGTCGGAGCTCCGTCGTGGCGGAGCGGCTCGGCTGCCGACGGCCGCACCGGCTGGCGCGCATGGCGCTGGTCACCTACGTCGCCGGCGTCGCCGACTGCCGGGACTTCGGCGAGATCTACGTCGACCCGCCGGACTACGCCATCCTGAACCCGCTCGCGCCCGATCGCGTCAACCTCAGCCTGGTCGTGCCGCTCGCCCACGCCGCGCCGTGGAGCGCCCGGTTCGAGGACTTCTTCGCCGCCCGGGTCCGGCAGCTCCCGCATCTCGCGCGCCGGCTGGCCGGGGCGGCGCGCGCGGCGCCGCTGCAGGCGATGGGCCCGCTCGCGTACCGGGTGAGCCCGCCGCGCGAGGGCGGTGTGCTCCTCGTCGGAGACGCGGGCGGCTTCTACGATCCGTTCACGGGCGAGGGGATCTTCGCGGCGCTGCGCGGCGCCGAGCTCGCGGTCGAGACGCTGGTTCCGGCGCTCCGCGCGGGCGACGTCTCGGCGGCTGCCCTCGGGACCTACCAGCGCGCCCGCCGGGCGGCCTTCGCCGACAAGGCGCGCGTGGCGGCCGCCATCCAGGTGGTCATCCGGCATCGCCGGCTCGCGAACGCCGTCGCGCGCTGGCTCGGCCGGCGGCCGGCGGTGCTCGACGCGCTGCTCGGCGTCATCGGCGATTTCGTCCCGGCGCGGGCGCTTCCCGCCCTGCTCCGCGCCGGCCTCAGCGAGCCCGCTCGCCTGTGCTAGGCTCGGGGCCGCCATGGCCCCGCGCTCGGACAATCTCCCGCGCCGGTTCGCGAAGCTCTACACCGCGGCCGTCACCGACGTGCTCGACGAGATGGGACTGCTGCGCCAGACGCTGTCCCACGCCATCCAGCCGCTCACGCCGGACATGCGGGTGGCCGGATACGCGTTCACGGCCCGGGGCCGCGCCCATCGCGGGACGCCCCGCGACCGCGACGCGACGCTGCGCCGCTTCCTCGGCATGCTGGGCGCCGTCCCCTCC
Source organism: Candidatus Methylomirabilota bacterium (assembly GCA_036276335.1). Taxonomy (GTDB): domain Bacteria; phylum Methylomirabilota; class Methylomirabilia; order Rokubacteriales; family CSP1-6; genus AR12. Next base: position 7,929 of record DASUPA010000060.1, read on the forward strand.
GAGTCCGTGCTGGTCCTGGCCGCGAACGACAACGAGGCGGCGCACTTCGGGGAGCTCTCGGCCGAGTGGTTCCGCGCGCGCAAGGTCCGCGGCGCCGTCATCGACGGCAGCACGCGCGACGCGGCGTCGATCATCCGCTCGCGCTTCCCGACCTTCGTGCGCTACCGGAGCCCGCAGGACTCCGTGCCGCGGTGGCGCGTCAGCGACTGGGGGCAGCCGCTCACGCTCGGCGGTGTCCGCGTCAATCTCGGCGATGTCGTGGTCGGTGATCTCGACGGCGTGGTCGTCGTGCCCCGGCGGGTCGCGCACGAGGTTCTGCAGCGGTGCGAGCGGCTCGTCGGGACCGAGGGCCGGGTCCGTGCCGCGGTGCGGCGCGGCGTGCCGCCGCTCCAGGCGTACGAGAAGTTCGGCGCGTTCTAGCGGCGGCGGGGGCCGTCGGCGTCGTCGAGGCGCACCGCGCCCACCCCGGCGATCTCCTGCAGCCCCGCCTGCTTCAGCGGGCGATTGACGCGATCGCGGATCCACTTCGCGTCCCACCACTCGAGCGGCGTGACGGACATGCCGGCGATCAGCACCTCGAAGTGAAGGTGGTCGCCCATGGCGAGGCCGGTCGCGCCCGTGCGGCCGAGGGACTGGCCCTTGGCGACCTTGTCGCCCACCTTGACGTCGATCGACGAGAGGTGCGCGTAGAGCGTCTGGAGCCCGAGGCCGTGGTCCACGATGACCGTGTTGCCGTAGATCGTGAGCGGGCCGGCGAAGGCGACCACGCCGGCGTTGGCGGCGGGGACCGGCGATTGCTTCGTCGACGCGAGATCGTAGCCGTAGTGGACCTGCGTGTCGACCTGGCGGCCCTCGTGGATGTAGGTCCGCGTCTCGGCGAAGTTCGAGAAGACCTTCGTGTTGCGCGGCTGCACGAAGGGACCCTGCCACAGGGGCTGCGCGGCCGTGCGCTCGCCGACCTTGCGCTTCTCGGCTTCCGCCTGCTTGCGCTGGTCGCGGTTGATCACGAGGAAGCCGTCGAGCAGCGACTGCGACGGCGGGCGCTGCGGGAGGAGCTCGGGAACCTTCGCCTGCAGGAAGGCCTCGCTGACGCGGATGGTGTCGCGGGGGAACGCCCGCGGCTTGAGCTCGCTCGGCACGCTGCGCGCGGCGACGTTGCCGGCCTCGTCCCGGGCGGTGATCGCCATCGGCGTGCGGCTCGAGAAGTCGTGGGGCAGGGCGATCAGGGCCACGCGTGCCTGCCGGTCCGGCGGTCCGTAGGGATGGCTCGGGAACGTCCGCGTGCCCACCGTCACCTCGGTGTGCGCGGCGTCGGCCACGCGGAAGGCGACGAGGGCGGCGCCGCCCGGCGACACGTAGCGGGTGGCCCCGAGGATCTCGAGCTTCGGCGGGGTGAGGTCGATCGTGACGGGGACGCTGGCCGCGGGCCGCTCCGTGCCGCCCAGCGGTCGCCAGAAGTCGTCACGCGACCAGACCTCGATGCTGGCGCTGCCCTCGCGGAGTCCCAGCGCCGCGCTCTCGAACGTGACCGGCACGTCCGCGCGCGGACCGAGCGGCGTCTCCTGCCGGAAGACGGTCACCGGCTTGCCGGCCTGCACGACGCGGACCTCGGCCTCCGCGACGTTGCCGCGCGCCGCGACCAGCGTGACCCGCAGCGCCGGCTTGTGGCCGATCGCGCTCGGGGCGGTGATGGTCGCCTGCACGCGAGGGACGGACTGGCGCCAGCCGAGATACGCGAGCGGCGCGACGATCGCGAGCACCAGCAGGACGACGAGAATCACCCAAGGTCTGACGCGGGACCGCTGCGGCACGACGGGCATCATACCATTGACACCCCCCGGACCCGTCGATAGATTGGCGCGGTGTCCACCGTCTGGCTGATTCCCGCCCTTCCCCTGCTCGGCGCGCTGCTCAACATGGTGTTCGGCCGGATCACCGGACGGCGCGCGCACTGGGTGGCGGTCACGGCGGTGGCGGGGTCGTTCGTCGCCTCGTGCGCCGTCTTCGCGCGCGTCCGCTCGGGCACCGCGTTCACGACCTCGCTGTTCTCGTGGATCGTCGCCGGCGACTTCGAGGCGTCGGTCACGGCGCTGGTCGACCCGCTCACCGGCGTCATGCTGCTCGTGGTGACGGGCGTCGGGCTGCTGATCCACGTCTACTCCGTCGGCTACATGCACGACGATCCCGGCTATCCGCGGTACTTCGCCTACCTCAACCTCTTCCTGTTCTCGATGACGATGCTCGTGCTGGCCGGCAACTTCCTCCTCCTGTACGTCTTCTGGGAGGCGGTGGGCCTCTGCTCGTACCTGCTCATCGGCTTCTGGTACCAGCGCGAGTCGGCGGCCACCGCCGGCAAGAAGGCGTTCGTCGTGAACCGCGTGGGCGACTTCGGCTTCGGCCTCGCCGTCATGTGGATCTGGGTGACGTTCGGCACGCTCGACTACGGCGCGGTGTTCAAGGGCGCCGAGACGCTGGCGCCGGCCACCGCCACCGGCATCGCGCTGCTGCTGTTCATGGGCGCGTGCGGGAAGTCCGCCCAGGTGCCCCTCCACGTCTGGCTGCCGGACGCGATGGAAGGTCCCACGCCGGTCTCGGCACTCATCCACGCGGCCACCATGGTCACGGCCGGCGTGTACATGGTGGCGCGCAGCCACGCGCTCTTCGAGCGCTCGGGCGTCGCGCTCGACGTCGTCCTGTGGATCGGCGTCGTCACCGCGCTGTTCGCGGCCACGGTCGGCCTCGTCCAGACCGACATCAAGCGCGTGCTCGCGTACTCCACCGTGAGCCAGCTCGGCTACATGTTCGCGGCGGTCGGGCTGGGCGCCTACGCGATCGGCGTCTTCCACCTGCTCACGCACGCCTTCTTCAAGGCGCTCCTGTTCCTCGGCGCCGGCTCGGTGATCCACGGGCTCAACGGCGAGCAGGACCTCCGGAAGATGGGCGGCCTCGCGCCGCGGATGGTCCTGACGACGATCACGGTGACCATCGGCGCCGCCGGTCTCGCCGGCTTCCCCGGGCTGGCGGGGTTCTTCTCGAAGGACGAGATCCTCGCCGTGGCGTTCCACGAGAACCGGGCGGTGTGGGCGCTGCTGCTCGTCGGCGCCTTCATGACGGCCTTCTACACGTTCCGGCTCGTGTTCCTGGCCTTCCTCGGCGCGCCGCGCATGTCGAGGGAAGCGGCGCACCACATCCACGAGTCGCCGCCGGTCATGACGGTGCCGCTCGTCGTGCTGGCGGTGCTGACGATCGTGACCGGGTGGGTCCTGGGCGTGCCCTCGGAGGAGGGCACGCGCTTCCAGCGATTCCTCGCCCCGGTGTTCCCGCTCCACGCGGGCGAGCACGGCGGCGTCACCGGCATCGTGCTGCTGGTCCTCTCCGTCATCGTCGCCTTCGCGGGCATCCTGCTCGCCTGGTTCATGTACGGCGCCGCGCCCGTGCGGGCCGACGCGATCGGCCGGCCGCGCACCGTCGTCCACCGCCTGCTGCTCAACGCCTGGTACGTCGACTGGCTGTACGACCGGGCCATCGTCCGGCCGCTGCTCGCGCTCTCCGAGGTGCTGGCACGCGTCTTCGACGCCCGCGGCATCGACGGCGTCGTGAACGGCATCGGCCGGGCGGTGGTGGCCTGGGCGGCCGGGCTGCGTACGCTGCAGACCGGGTACGTGGTCAACTACGCGCTGACCATGCTGGCCGGCGCCGTCGCCCTCATCGGCTTCCTCGTCATCCGATGACCGAGCTCCCCGTCGGGCTCCTGTCGGTCGTCACCTTCCTGCCCGCGCTCGGGGCCGTCGCTCTCGCGCTGCTGCCGCGCGGCCGGGACGAGCTCCTGCGGCGCGGCGCGCTCGCGGTCAGCCTGGCCGCCTTCGTGCTGTCGATCCCGCTCTTCGTCTCCTTCGACGCCGCCAGCCCGGACTTCCAGTTCGAGGAGTCGCTGCGCTGGATGCCCAGCCTCGGTGTCGGCTACCACGTCGGCATCGACGGGATCAGCCTGCTCCTCGTGCTCCTGACGACGTTCCTCACCCCGGTCGCGCTCGCCTCGGCGTGGGAGTCGATCAAGGAAGGCACCAAGGAGTTCGTGGTGGCCATGCTCGTGCTCGAGACGGGCATGCTGGGCGTCTTCGTGGCGCTCGACCTGTTCCTGTTCTTCGTCTTCTGGGAGGCGATGCTCATCCCGATGTACTTCGTCATCGGGGTGTGGGGCGGCGCCCGGCGCGTCTATGCGGCCATCAAGTTCGTGCTCTACACGATGGCGGGCTCGGCGCTGATGCTGGTGGCCATCCTGGCGCTGTACTACCAGCACGGCGCCGCCACCGGGACCTACACGTTCGACCTGCCGACGCTCGCCCGCTACGTGCTCGCGCCCGGGACCGCGCAGAATCTCATGTTCCTGGCGTTCGCGCTCGCCTTCGCCATCAAGGTGCCGCTGTTCCCGTTCCACACGTGGCTGCCGGACGCGCACGTGGAGGCGCCCACGGCGGGATCCGTCATCCTGGCCGGCGTCCTGCTGAAGATGGGGACGTACGGCTTCCTCCGGTTCTGCCTGCCGCTGTTCCCGGACGCCAGCCTGGCCTTCGGCCCGCTCGTCTTCGCGCTCGCCCTGATCGGCATCGTGTACGGGGCCTGGGTCTCGACCGTGCAGCCGGATCTCAAGAAGCTCGTGGCGTACTCGAGCGTGAGCCACCTCGGCTTCGTGATGCTGGGGCTCTTCACCCTGACGCCGGCGGGGCTGGTGGGGGGCGTGATCCAGATGGTGAACCACGGGCTCAGCACGGGCGCGCTTTTCCTCATGGTGGGCATGATCTACGAGCGCCGTCACACGCGGCTGATCGCCGACTTCGGCGGTCTCTGGTCGGTGGTGCCGGCGTTCTCCGCCCTGTTCCTGATCGTCTGCCTGTCGTCGCTGGGCCTTCCCGGGCTCAACGGGTTCGTCGGCGAGTTCCTGATCCTCGTGGGGGCGTTCCAGGTGAACGGCTGGCTCGCCGCGGCGGCCACCACGGGCATCATCTTCGCCGCCGTCTACCTCCTGTGGATGTACCAGCGCGTCGCGTTCGGCGAGGTCCGCCACGAGGCGAACCGGCACCTTCGCGATCTGACGCCGCGCGAGTGGGCGTTGCTCGCCCCCGTGATCGTCCTCATCGTGTGGATCGGCGTCTACCCGACGACGTTCACCGGTAAGACGGAGGCCACCGTGCAGGCCCTCATCGCCCAGGTCGAGGGCAAGGCGGCGGTGGCGCGCTCGATGTCCCGCCCGGCGCCCGCGCTCGCCGGCGCCGCACGATGATCCCGGCGCCGCCGATCGAGCTCGGCGCGCTGGTGCCCACGCTCATCATCCTGGGCGCGGGCGTGCTCGTGCTGATCCTCGATCTGCTGCCGCCGCGGGGGAGCAAGCAGCACCTCGGCGGCGTGGCCCTGGCCGGCATCGTGGCCGCCCTGCTGGCCTCGCTGGCGCAGTGGGGACGGGGCGCGCGTGCCTTCCGCGACATGGTCCTCCTCGACGACTACGCGCTCTTCCTGCACGTCGTCATCTGCTACGCGGCCGCGCTCGCCGTCCTCCTCTCCATCGACTACCTGCGCCGCAACGGCATCGAGTCCGGCGAGTACTACGCGCTCGTCCTTATGTCCACGTCCGGTATGCTGCTCCTCGCCTCCGCCGGCGATCTCCTGGTCGTGTTCCTCGCGATCGAGCTGATGTCGCTGCCGCTCTACGTGCTGGCCGGGCTCTTCAAGACGCGCCTGGCGGCCGGCGAGGCCTCGCTGAAGTACTTCCTCCTCGGCGCCTTCGCGACGGCGTTCTTGCTGTACGGAATCGCGCTCATCTACGGCGCCACCGGCGCCACGAACCTCGACCGCATCGCGGCGGCGGCCGCCGGACGCCCGGCGGACCTGCTCGTCACCGTGGCCCTGGGGCTGCTGCTCGTCGGCCTGGGCTTCAAGATCTCGGCGGTGCCCTTCCACATGTGGGCGCCCGACGTCTACGAGGGCGCACCGACCTCGATTACCGCCCTGATCGCCACCGGCTCGAAGGCGGCGGCGTTCGGCGCGCTGATCCGCGTGCTGACGGTCGCGCTGAAGGCGGCGCAGCCCGACTGGACGGTGCTGCTGTGGGGCGTCGCGGCCGTGACCATGACCGTCGGCAACGTCGTCGCGATCGCCCAGTCGAACCTCAAGCGGATGCTCGCCTACTCGTCGGTGGCCCACGTCGGCTACATGCTCGTCGGCCTGGTGGCGGGCGGCGTGCCGGGCGCCGGCGCCGTCCTCTACTACCTGCTGGCCTACACCTTCACCACGGCCGGGGCCTTCGGGGCGATCCTGATGCTGGAGCGGAACGGCGAGGAGGAGGCGGTCGACGTGCGGGATTACGCGGGGCTCGCGCGGCGCCACCCGCTGCTGGCCGCGACGCTGACGCTCTATCTCCTCTCGCTCGTCGGCATCCCGCCGCTGGCCGGCTTCGTCGGCAAATTCTACCTGTTCGGCTCGGCCGTCCGGGCCGGCTACCTCTGGCTCACCGTGGTGGCCGTGCTCAACTCCGCGATCGCGGCCTACTACTACCTGCGGGTGATCGTCTACATGTACATGCGCGAGCCGGACGGCGCGGGCGCGCGGCTGGCGCCCACCTTCGCAGGCGGCCTCGCCCTCGCCATCGCCGCCGCCGGCATCGTCGTCCTCGGGCTCGCGCCCGGCCCGTTCATCGACCTCGCCCAGGCCGCCGTCGCCCCCCTGATGCGCTGAGCCGCCGGGTGAGGCCCACCGTCCGGCTGCCGCACCGCGGCTGGCTCTTCGATCTCGACGGGACGGTGTACCGGGGCGAGGCGCTGGTGCCCGGCGCCGACGAGACGATCGCCGTCCTGCGGGCCGACGGCCGGCGGGTGGCCTTCCTGTCGAACAAGCCGCTCGAGACGCGCGACGACTACGCGCGGAAGCTCACGCGCCTGGGCGTGCCGGCGGCGCCTGACGACGTCGTGAACTCGTCGCTCGTGCTCGCCCGTCACCTGGCGGCGCTCGACGCCGGCGCCCCCATCTTCGTCATCGGCGAGTCGCCGCTGCTCGCGGAGCTCCGCGCGCACGGCTTCGAGGTGCGCGCGGATCACCGGGTGCGCTGGGTGGTCATCGCGTTCGACCGCACGTTCGACTACGCCAAGCTCAACACCGCGCTGCAGGCGGTGCGCCAGGGTGCGCGGCTCATCGCGACCAATCCCGACCGCACGTGCCCGACGGAGGACGGCGAGATCCCGGACTGCGCCGGCATGACGGCGGCGGTGGAGGCGGTCACCGGCGCCCGCGTCGAGATCGTGGTCGGCAAGCCCTCGCCGATCATCCTCGACGTCGCGCTGGCGCGGCTCGGCGTGCTCGCGGCGGAGGCGGTGATCGTCGGCGACCGGATCGAGACGGACATCGTCATGGGCAAGCAGCGCGGGCTGGCGACGGTGCTCGTGCTCACCGGCGTGACACGCGCGGACGACCCGCGCGTCGCCGGGATCGCGCCGGACCTCGTGCTACCATCGATCCGGGATCTGATTCGATGAGTGGCCGCCCGCAGCCCCTCGCCGACGCGGACTACGACGTCGTGATCATCGGCGGCGGGATGGCCGGCGCCGGCGCCGCGCGCGACCTCGCCATGCGCGGGCTCGCGGTCGCGCTCGTCGACAAGGGCGACTTCGCGTCCGCCACCACCTCGCTCTCCTCGAAGCTCGTCCACGGCGGGCTCCGCTACCTGGAGCTGTTCGATTTCGGCCTCGTGCGCGAGTCGCTCGCGGAGCGTCAGCGCCTGCGCCGTCTCGCCCCGCACCTCGTGACGCCGCTGCCCTTCCTCGTGCCGATCTACCGCGACTCCTCGCGGGGGCTCATCAAGGTACGCCTCGGGCTCCGCCTCTACGACTGGCTCACGCCCGGGCGCGACCGCGAGACGTCCCGCGTGCTGCGTCCGATCGACGCGCTCAGCCTCGAGCCGGCGCTCCGGCCCGACGATCTCCGCGGCGCCGGCTACTACTTCGACGACCTGCTGCTCTCCCCCGAGCGGCTGTGCCTGGAGAACGTGCTATCCGCGTGCCGTCACGGCGCGCGCGCGTACAACTACTGCCAGGTGCTCGAGCTCGTGCGCGACCCGCGCGGGCGGGCGGCCGGCGTCAAGGCGCGCGACCTGCTCACGGGTACGGTGGCCACGCTGCGCGGCCGGATCGTCGTCAACGCGTCGGGCCCGTGGGTCGACGAGATCCGGGCGCTCGCGGGGGTGACCGAGCGCGGCCGCCACCTGCTGCGGCGCACGAAGGGCATCCACTGCCTGCTGCCGCGGATGACGGAGCGCGCGATCTACCACTCGACCCGCGACGATCGCATGATCTTCGTCATCCCGTGGCGGGAGTTCTCGCTGGTCGGCACCACGGACACCGACTTCACGGGCGATCTCGACCGTGTGTGGGCGACGCGCGAGGAGGTCGACTATCTGCTCGACGAGGTGCGGCGCTCGCTGCCGGACCCGCGGGTGCGGGCCGACGACGTCGCCTACACGTACGCGGGGGTGCGGCCGCTCTCGTACGAGGAGGGCACGCGCGCCTCCGACGTCTCGCGCGCCCATCGCATCGTCGCCGAGGAGGGCGGCCGCTTCCTCTCCATCACGGGGACGAAGCTCACCTGCTTCCGGAGCCTCGCCGAGGCGCTCGGCGACGCGGTCACGCGCACGCTGGGCCGCAAGGCGCCCGGGCGGACGGACGACCGCATGCTGGACGGGACGGACGCGGAGGTCGGCCGGGTCGAGGCGCGCGCCTGGCTCGACGTCTCCGGCGAGATGAGCGCCTCCGGCCTCGGGCGGGCCACCCTGGAGACGCTGGTGACCAACTACGGGCGCGCGTATCCGCGCGTGGTCGAGCTGGCCGGCAAGGTCCCCGGCGGCGCGGAGCGTCTCTGTCCCAGCAACCCCGACATCGTCGCCGAGCTGCACCACGCGGTCCACGAGGAGCTGACCATCTCGCTCCAGGACTTCATGCTGCGGCGCACGGGCATCGGGACCAGCCGCTGCCAGGGCGAGGACTGTGTCGAGCCCATCGCCCACCGCATGGCGGCGCTGCTCGGCTGGAGCCCGCGCCGCCTGGATGCCGAGATCGAGGCGTTTGGCGCCCACGTGGCCCGCTCGCGTCGCTTCCGCGCGTGACGGCGGCGGCGGCAGGGGTGATCGTCTGACCCGCCTCGCCGCGCATCGCGGCGGCGCCCGGCTCTGGCCCGAGAACAGCCTCCGCGCGTTCCGCGAGTCGCTGGCGCTCGGCGTCGAGCTACTCGAGCTCGACGTCCATCTCTCCGCCGACGGCCGGGCCGTCGTGATCCACGATCCGATCCTCGACCGGACCACCGAGGCGCGCGGGCCGGTGGCCGCCCGCACGGCCGCCGAGCTCGGTCGCGTGCGGCTCCGCGGACCCGACGGCGCCGTCAGCGAGGAGCGCCTGCCCACGCTCGAGGAGGTGCTGAGGCTCGCGGCGCCATCCACGGCGGGCGTGCTCCTCGAGGTGAAGGGACCGACCCCCGGCGTGAGCGTGACCTACGACCGCAGCGGCGGCGAGGTCCGGATCCTGGCGGGCCCGGAGTACCCGGGGCTCGTCGAGCACGCGCTCGCGGTGGTCCGGCAGGCGTCGATGCTCGATCGCGTCAACGTGATGGGCTTCAGTCCGGACGTGGTCGGCCGCGCGCGGGCCGTCGCACCCGGCGTGGCGACGACCTTCCTCGTCGCCGCGGGGCACGCGCGATACGTCGACGCCGGCCCGGGCGACCCGGTCGCGTGGGCGTCGAGGCTCGGAGCCACCGACGTCGGCGTGCAGCACACGCTCGCGGACGCCGCGCTGATGACGGCCGCCCGCGCGGCCGGCGTTCGTGTGGGGGTGTGGACCGTGAACGACGAGCCGGAGATGCGCCGGGTGATCGCGCTCGGGGTCGACGTCCTGACCACCGATCGCCCGGACCTGGCGCGCCGCGTGCTCGGCCGGTGAGTTTGAGTTACCCTCGCGCCACCATGGCCGGCCGCTTCGTCCTCGCGCTCGACCAGGGCACCTCCGGCTCGACGGCGCTCGTCGTCGACGAGGCGGGGGGCGTGCGCGCCCGCGGCCACGTCGAGCTGCCCCAGCACTATCCGCAGCCGGGCTGGGTCGAGCACGACCCCGAGGAGATCTGGACGACGATGGCCGCGGCGGCCGCGGCGGCGCTGGCCCGCGCCGGAATCG
>DASUPA010000061.1:0-2316 GCA_036276335.1 Candidatus Methylomirabilota bacterium
GGTCCCGGGCATGAGCCCGTGAATCCGCGCCAGCGCCTGCGCCGGAAGCGAGAGGATCGGCTCCCACTCGCTGCGCTTGATGGCGCGCACGATGCGCCGCGCCGCGCGCTCGGCGTCCATCGAGACGCCCGGCAGGCTGGATCCCAGCGCGAACCACGTGAATTCACCCGGCGCGTCGCCCTCGAACTCGGCGTGCAGGTACGAGCCGGTCCGCATGAGTCCCGGAACGACCGTCACGACGCGCACGCCGTCCCTCGCGACCTCCGCCGCCAGCCCCTCGGAGAAGCCGACCGCCGCGAACTTCGCCGCGCCGTAGGGCAGGAGGTGCGGCACGCTGACCTTGCCGCCGATCGACGTGATGTTGACGATGCGGCCGCGCCGCCGGGCGCGCATCCCCGGCAGCGTGGCCAGGGTCGGATGCACGGTGCCCCAGAAGTTCACGGCGAGCGCCTGCTGGAACTCCCTGGCCGCCAGCGCCTCCACGGGCGCGACCTGCATGATGCTCGCGTTGTTGACGAGGATGTCGACGTGGCCGAGGCGCCGCTCGGTCTCCTCGATCAGCGCCGTGGCGGCCGCGGGGTCGGCCACATCACAGCGGATCGCGATGATCTCCGCGCCGCGGCGCTCGAGGTCGACCCGCGCGCGCTCGAGCTCAGCGCCGTCGCGGGCGCAGATGGCGAGGCGGCAGCCCTCGCGCGCCAGCTCGCGCGCCAAGAGGAAGCCGAGGCCGCGCGAGCCGCCGGTGACGATGGCCACCTGACCGAAGAGATCGGCCTCCCGGCGGAGCGCACGGCGCGTGCCCGCGAAGGCGACGGCCGCACCGACGGCGCCGAGCGCGAACCCAAGCATGGAGCGCCGACGGTGCACCGCCCATGCCACCGACCCGCGGGATCAGTGTCGCCGGAGGAAGGCCGCGATGGCGCGGCCGATCTCGGCTGGGGAGTCCTCCTGGACGAAGTGGCTGCCGCGGACCGTGACCTCCTGCTGGTTCGGCCATCGGCGGCAGAGCTCGCGCTGCCGGCCGGTGAGGATCGAGCCCGGATCGGCGTTGACGAAGAGCTTGGGCACCGGGCTCTTCGCGAGCCACGCGCCGTACGCCTCGACGATGGCCACGACGTCGGCCGGCTCGCCGTCCACGGGAATCTCGCGCGGCCACGTCAGCGTGGGCCGCCGGGACTCGCCGGGATGTCGGAACGGCTCACGGTAGTGATCCATCTCCTCGTGAGTGAGGCCGCGCAGCACGCTCGCCGGCAGGATGCGCTCGACGAACACGTTCTTCTGCAGCACCATCTCCTCGCCCGCCTCCGAGCGCATCGCCTGGAAGAGCTTCCGCGCGTTCTCGGGCCAGTCGTCCCAGGTCAGGGGCCGGACGATCGCTTCCATGTAGACGAGCGCGCGCACGCGCTCGGGATGCCGGTGCGCCCAGTGGAATCCGAGCGCGGAGCCCCAGTCGTGCACGACGAGCGTCGCGTTGGTCACGGCGAGCGCCTCGAGCCAGGCGTCCAGATAGCGCGCGTGGTCGACGAAGCGATAGGAGCCGCCGGCCGCCTTGCCGGAGCGGCCCATGCCGATCAGGTCGGGGGCCAGGCAGCGCCCGGCCGCCTCGAGGTGGGGGATGACGTTCCGCCACAGGTACGACGACGTGGGATTGCCGTGCAGGAACACGATCGGCGCGCCGACCCCGACCTCGACGTAGGCCATGTGACTGTCGAGCACCGGCAGGCGCCGCCGCTCGTAGAGATCCGCGCCGGATATGATCGCCATCGCGCCCCCCTCGGGTCAGGAGAGTACCACCCACCGCGGATGGTCGCCGGGGCGGGGCCCGATCCTCTTCCAGCTTCCGGCGCGCTACCACCTCAGCCTCGAGCGTCTCGACGCCTTCCTCGCCGCGCTGGCGCGCCGCCGGGTCCGGCGGGGGCGCTGTATTGTAACTTTCACATCGAATTGCGGAAATTTTCTTCTCGAATTGGAGAACTGCGTGTGAGAATGCCGCGCAGGTATGAAGGGAATTACCCAGCGCCTTGTCGGCTCGGTGCTGTTGGGCGCCATGGTCGTCGTCGCTGGCTGCGGCAGCGGTCGTCTCGTCCTCCCGTTCCAGATCGATCCCGCCTCGCTCGTCGCCCCCCGCGACGCCCGGACGCTGACGAGCCATGGTGCGGCGGTGCGGGGCCTTTCCGCGATCCTCGTCAAGGATCTCGGCCTGCCGATGCCGCCGTCCTTCACCGTGTACGTCTACTCCGGCCGGCAGGTCTTCGAGCAGGGGCTGGTGCACGACGCGCAGGTGACGCCCGTGCGCGCGGCGGAGCTGAGCGAGTT
>DASUPA010000062.1:0-2364 GCA_036276335.1 Candidatus Methylomirabilota bacterium
GGCATGGTCGTCGACATCGGCCGCACCTCCACCGCCAGCCCGCGCGCGGTCGCGACGTCCCGGGCGAGCTCCGCGCACTCGCCGGCCAGCCGCTCCAGCACGGCGGCGTCGGGATCGCGCATCTCGTGCACCAGCTCCGCGCGCCCGGGGACGATGTTGCTGACGCCCGGATGGACCTGCACCACGCCGAAGTTGGTGACGACGCGCGGGCCCCCGCGCGCGACGACGAGCTCGCGCGCCTTCAGCGCGTAGTCCGCGGCGCCCAGGAAGGCGTCGCGGCGCCGCTCCATCGGCGTGGTGCCGGCGTGGTCGGCCTGGCCGGCGAAGACCACGCGCGCCCGGCGGATGCCGACGATCGCGTCGACGATGCCGATCGGGATGCCGGCCTCCTCCAGCCGCGGGCCCTGCTCGATGTGCAGCTCCACGTAGGCGTCCACCGCACCGACCGGCGCGCGCGCCTCCGGCACGCGCAGCGGATCGAAGCCCGCCCGGGTCATGACGTCGACGAGCCGCTCGCCGTCGGCGGCCGCCATGGTCGGGATGGCGGCGGCGTCGAGGCGCCCGCAGAACGCCCGCGAGCCGAACAGGCTGCCGTACCGCCCCTCCTCGTCGCTCCACGCCGCCACCGCGAGCGGCTTGCGCGGCGCCGCCCCGGCCTCGCGGATGGTCTGCAGGCACTCGAGCCCCGCGAGCACGCCGAGCGCGCCGTCGAGCGTGCCGCCCTCGGGCACCGTGTCGATGTGCGAGCCGGTGAGCACGGCCGGCGTCGCGCCGTCGAAGCGGTCGAGCCCGAGACCGCCGAAGACGTTGCCGGCGGGGTCTACCCACGGCGTCAGGCCGGCCGACTTGATCTCGCCGAGCAGCCACCCGCGCGCCTCCTCGTGCGCCGGGCTCCAGCAGCTGCGGGTGACGCCGCCGCCCGGCAGCGCGCCGAAGCGGGCGAGGGCGGCGATGCGCGCGTGCAGGCGTGCGGACGAGACGGAGAGCATGGGCGGGGAGTATAGCGCTTGACTTGCCCCGCGGGCGATTCCTAGAATGAACCGCGGTTCATTCTGGCGCTCCGCCGGCTCCCATCCCCAGGAGGGGACATTGGATTTCACGCTGACGTCCGAGCAAGAGGCGTTTCGCGAGCGCGTCCGCGCGTGGCTCGAGGCCAACATCCCCGACGAGTGGGCGAAGCTCGGGCTGTCGGAGGTGCCGCGCCCGGAGGCGTACGCGTTCCTTCGCAAGTGGCAGGCGAAGCTGTTCGACGCCGGCTTCATCGGGCTCACGTGGCCGCGCGAGTACGGCGGCCAGGGCCTGACCTTCCTCGAGGAGATGATCCTCCACCAGGAGATGGCGCTGCGGAAGGCGCCGCCCGTCCTCAACGTCCTCGGCGTGGGTATGGCCGGGCCGACGATCATCGCGTACGGCACCGAGGAGCAGAAGCAGCGCTATCCCGCGAAGATCCTCTCCTGCGAGGAGATCTGGTGCCAGGGCTACTCGGAGCCGAACGCGGGGTCGGACCTCGCGTCGCTCCAGACGCGGGCCGTGAAGGACGGCGACCACTGGGTCGTCAACGGCCAGAAGGTCTGGACCTCGCTGGCCCACATCGCCGACTGGATGATGCTGCTGGCGCGGACGGATCCCGACGCGCCGAAGCACAAGGGCATCACCTACTTCCTCCTCGACATGAAGACGCCCGGCGTGACGGTGAAGCCGCTCAGGCAGATCACCGGCGACGCCGAGTTCAACGAGGTCTTCTTCGACAACGTGCGGGTGCCCGAGAGCCGCGTGCTGGGCGGCGTGAACAACGGCTGGGCGGTGGGCCTCACGACCCTCATGTACGAGCGCCTCGCCCTCGGGTTCGGCCTGCAGGTCCGGCTGCGCATCTCCGTCGACCAGCTGATCGACATGGCGCGCCGCATGGGGAAGAACGGACAGGCGCTCACCAGGGACCCGGTGATGCGGCAGAAGCTCGCTCAGCTGTGGATCGACACGGAGTCGCTCAAGTACACGGGCGCCCGCGCGGTCACGAAGCTGCTCAAGGGCGAGCTGCCCGGTCCCGAGGCCTCGACCGGCAAGATGATGTGGGTCGAGACGCACCAGCGGCTCCAGGAGCTGGCGATGGAGATCCAGGGGCCGTACTCGCAGCTCGTGCGCGGCGCGGCGGCGGCGGTCGACGGCGGAGTGTGGCAGTATTCATTCCTCCGCTCGCGCGCCAACTCCATCGAGGGCGGGACGACGGAGATCCAGAAGAACATCATCGGCGAGCGCGTGCTCGGGCTGCCGAAGGGCTAGGAGAGCGGCATGGACTTCGGATTCAACGCGGACCAGGAGATGCTCCGGGCCACCGCCCGGAAGTTCTTCGAGAACGAGTGCACG
>DASUPA010000063.1:0-7908 GCA_036276335.1 Candidatus Methylomirabilota bacterium
AACCTGACCGAGAAGTTCGCCCGGATCGGCGACTACTGGCATCCGCGCGTCGTCGGCGACGTCAACGACATGCAGGTCAAGCTCGTCAAGCTGAAGGGCGAGTTCGTCTGGCACCATCACGACGCGGAGGACGAGCTCTTCCTCGTCGTCCACGGACGGCTCCGGATGGAGCTGCGGACGGGCGACCGGGAGGTCGGGCCCGGCGAGTTCATCATCGTCCCGCGTGGAACGGAGCACCGCCCGGTCGCCGTGACCGACGAGGTGCACGTGGTCCTGCTCGAGCCGAAGGGCACGCTGAACACCGGCAACGTGCTCGACGAGCGGACGGTCCCCGCACCGGAGCGGTTGTGAGCCGAGCGCAGACGCGGCGCGGCCCCTGCTCGCCGCGGGCCGGATCGCCGTGCGGCGCGGATCAGCGTCGCGAGCCGGCGGCGGGTCAGCAGCGCGCGGCCAGCGACGGAGGTCAGGACGCCTCGCGCAACCCCGTGCCGTCGGCCGCGCGCGCGGCGGCCCAGGACGGATGCGCGGCCGGCGACGTCGAGACCTGCTCGTGCAGCTGGGCGAGGGCGGTGGGATCCCCCAGGAAGAACAGCTTCTGCTGGTCGGTGAGGGACTCCGGGCCGCCCTTGACGGCTGCGGCGATCGCCCGGGCCCGGGCCGCCTCGACGCCGGGCGCGGCCCGCGTCGTGCGCGGCGAGGCGACGGCGCACGCCATCGCGTTGACCGCGCGATCGACGACGGCATCGACGAAGCGCGGCGCGCTGCCCGCGCGCGCGGCGTGTGCGCGTGCCACGCGCAGCTCCGCGGGCGGCTCCGTCTCCTCCGGGATCAGGAACAGCCGCCCGCGGCCCAGCCGGCGGCCGAGCGAGACCCGGCTCGAGTACACCGAGATGGGGATGGAGAGGACGAGGGCGCCGACGACCGGCGCCAGCCACCAGACATACCAGGGCTCGAGCCAGTAGACGCCGACCGCCCAGGCCGCCCCGAGCACCGTGTGCACGCCGTGGCGGCGAGCTGCCTCGCGCCACGTCGTCTCGGCATCCTCACGCGGCGGGCTCTTCCAGTGGAAGCGGAGACCGGTCAGCGCCGCGATCACGAACTGCGAGTGGAAGAGCATGCGGACGGGAGCGAGCAGCGCCGAGAAGAGCAGCTCGATCAGCACGCCGAGCGTCACCCCGGCCACGCCGCCGAACCCGCGGGCCCCCCGCGCCACGACGAGGACGGCGCCGAGCAGCTTCGGCAGGAACAGCACGGTCGCGGTCGCCGCGGCGAAGCCGATCGCCGACTGCACGTCCCACTGGGGCCAGATCGGGAAGAGCTGGCGCGGCTGGACGAAGTACTGGGGGCCGATCACGGTCTGGAGCACGATGAAGGTCGTCGACAGCCCGAGGGAGAGCAGCCAGAGCGGGGCCGACACGTACGCCATCACTCCGGTCATGAAGAGCGCGCGGTGCGCGGGATGCAGGCCTTCCCGGAGGAAGACGCGCAGGTTGATCATATTGCCCTGGCACCAGCGGCGGTCGCGCTTCAGCTCGTCGACGAGGTTCGGCGGCATCTCCTCGTAGCTCCCGGGGAGGTCGTAGGCCATCCACACCTTCCAGCCCGCCCGGCGCATCAGGGCCGCCTCGACGAAGTCGTGCGAGAGGATCTCGCCCGAGAGCGGGCCGCGGCCCGGGAGCCGCGCCAGCGCACAGTGACGCATGAAGGGCGCGACGCGGATGATGGCGTTGTGGCCCCAGTAGTACGACTCGCCGAGCTGCCAGAAGTGGAGGCCCGCCGTGAACAGCGGCCCGTAGACGCGCGTGGCGAACTGCTGGATCCGCGCGTAGAGCGTCTCGCGCCCGGCGGCCCGCGGGGCCGTCTGGATGATGCCGGCGCTCGGGTTGGCCTCCATGAGCCGGACGAGGGTACCGAGGCACTCGCCGCTCATGACGCTGTCGGCGTCCAGGACGACCATGTAGCGGTACTGGCTGCCCCAGCGCCGGCAGAAGTCCGCGACGTTGCCGCTCTTCCGCTTGATGCGGTGCCGGCGCCACCGGTAGAAGAGGCGCCCGAAGCCGCCCACGGCCACGCAGAGGTCCAGCCACGCCTGGCGCTCCGCCGTCAGCGTGTCCGGGTCGCTGCTGTCGCTGAGGATGAAGAAGTCGAAGTGCCGGAGGTCGCCCGTCGCGGCCACGGACTCGTACGTCGCCCGCATGCCGCCGAACACGCGCGCGACGTGCTCGTTGCAGATCGGCATGATCACCGCCGTGCGGGCCTCGGCGGCGATGGGCGCGCCCGGCGCGGCGGACCGGGTGATGGCATGGCGATCTCCCCCGCGGAGCAGGACGACGAAGCCGCTCAGCGCCGTCCAGAACCCGAGCGAGATCCACGCGAAGAGGATCGTCGCGAGGCTGAGGATCGCGAGCTCGAGCGGCTCGCTGCCGTGGTACGGCAGGACCATCGTCATGTAGTACGCGAAGACGGCCGTCTGGGTGAGTGCCAGCGCGGTGAAGAGCGTCCGCCGCGCCAGGGCCGTCCGCCTCAGGGTCGGGCTCTCCGGGCCGTCGATCGCGTGGCCGGCGCCGTTGCTCGCCGACCCGTGGCCGGCGCGCCGTCCCTTCACGCCGCGCAGGAGGCCGGGCACGAGCGCGTCCGGCCAGCCGACGGGCGCCATGGGCGTCCGTCGGAGGGGAGGTGCGACGGGCATCCGCACGGACGGGTCGTCGACCGTGTGGCCGTTCGACGCGCCGGCGGTGTCCGGGCTCACTCGGGCGGGAGAATGTAGCTCCATGTCTCCGAGACGACCTCGTTGCCGTGGGTCAGGTGCGCCCGCAGCTCCACGGGCTTGTCGCGATCCAGACGGCGGAACCGTACGACGAAGCGCCGGCCTCCGGTGGCCTCGTTGTGTCTCGTGTCACGCTCCAGCATCTCACCGTTGGCGCCGATCCAGGCCGCCGCGCCGACGGTGGCCGCGGCCGGCAGCCGGCTGAGCGCCGGGCCCTCGAAGTCCACGTGGAGCTCGACGCTGCCGTCGTCGGTCTTCACGTAGCCGCGGCCCCGGCGCGTCTCGCGCACCCAGGCCAGCGTGGGCCGGGTCTCGCGCTCCTTCTGCCACAGCAGGCGATACGCGTACGCGAACGGCTCTCCGGGCCTCGGCGCCCGATCCGGAACCCAGTACGCCACGATGTTGTCGTGGGTCTCGTCGGGCACCGGGATCTGCACCAGCTCCACCCGGCCCGGGCCCCACGCTCCCTTCGGCTCGATCCACGCGGACGGCCGCAGGTCGTACCGCGCCTCGAGGTCCTGGTAGTGGCCGAACCACCGCTCGCGCTGCATCAGGCCGAACCCCACCGGGCTCGTCAGCGCGAACGAGGTGACGAGCAGGCGCCTGGGATTGACGAGCGGGCGCCAGATCCATTCCGCGGTGCTGGAGTGGATGGACAGGCCGTCGGAGTCGTGGACGCGCGGCCGGTAGTCCTCGCGCGGCGGGCGTTGATTCGGGCCGAACAGGAACATGCTCGTCAGCGGCGCCAGGCCCAGCTTGGCGACGCGCCCGCGCAGGAAGAGCCGCGCGTCGACGTCGAGCGCCGTCGTCACGCCGGGCCGCAGCACGAACCGGTAGGCGCCGGCCGCGCGAGGGGAGTCGAGGAGCGCGTAGATGGTCAGCTCCTTCGCGTCCGCGCGCGGTCGCTCGATCCAGTACTCCACGAACCGTGGAAACTCCTCGCCCGTGCTCTCGGCGGTGTCGATGGCCAGACCGCGCGCGGAGACCCCGTAGCGCTGCCCGCGCCCGAGCGCCCGGAAGTAGCTGGCGCCGAGGAAGACGAGGACCTCGTCGCGATAGGTCGGAGTATTGACGGGGAAGTGCACGCGGAATCCGGCGAAGCCGAGACCCTGCACGGCCGCGCGGTCGATCGTGTTCTTGCCGTAGTCGAACGCGTCGGGGTCGAACGGGATCTCGCGAGACCCGTCGGGGCCGACCTCGCGGATCCTGACCGCCTCCTCGAAGTACAGGCCGCGATGGAAGAACATGACCTCGAAGGGCAGCGCGGTGCCGCGCCACAGCGCACGGTCGGGCCGGAAGCGGATGTCGCGATACTGATCGTAGTCGAGCGCCTTGATGACCGGGGGCAGGGCGCCCCCCGGCTTCCGGTAGGGCGTTGCGGCGAGCCGCTGCGCGCGCGCCGCGACGTCGTCGAGGCCGAAGGCGAGCGCGTCGGCGCCCGGTCGCGCGAGCGCCGCGACCACGACCAGAAGGCCGAACGCGACCCGTGTTGCGCGCATCATGCTGCCAGAGCGTGCGCCAAATGTGCCTCGGTAATGACCTAGTCGCAAGGGCTGTGACCGTCAGCAGTGACGGGACATGCACCCGGAGCCCAGCCGGATACCGAGGCGGGGCGGTGCGTTCTTACGCTATCATGCGGGCGAGGGACGTCAAGCCCGCTCGCCGCATATAATCCCCGGCATGCCCACCGCGCTCTCCGGGAAAGCGCAGACGGTCCTCGGTCCCGTCGATGCCGACCTCCTGGGCGTGACGCTCCCGCACGAGCATCTGCTCATCGACTTCGAGGTCATGTTCCGCGAGCCCGCGGCGGCGAGCGACAAGGGCCTCGCCCACCAGCCGGTCACCCTCGCCAACCTCGGCTGGGTGCGCCAGAACTTCAGCTCGAACCTCGACAACCTGCGCCTGCTCGATGAGCAGACCGCGCAGGACGAGATCTCGCTGTTCCGCCGCGTCGGCGGCCAGACGGTGGTCGATCCGACGAACGTCAGCCTGTCGCGCGATCCGCTGGCGCTCGCCCGGATCTCGCGGGCGACGGGGCTCAACGTCGTGATGGGCGCCGGCTACTACGTGGCCGCGGCCCATCCCGCGGACATGGACCGGCGGACGGAGGACTCGCTCGTCCGGGAGATCGTCGACGAGGTGACGGTCGGCGTCGGGGACACGGGGGTGCGGGCGGGGCTCATCGGCGAGATCGGGAACACGTGGCCGTGGACGGAGAACGAGCAGAAGGTCGTGCGCGCCGCCGTCGAGGCCCAGCGCCGTACGGGCGCGCCGCTGATGATCCACCCGGGCCGGCACGAGACGGCGCCCATGCGCATCGTCGAGCTGATCGACAAGCACGGCGGCGACCTCCGGCGCACCATCATGTGCCACGTCGAGCGCACGATCGCGGACGAGCGCCGTCTGTACGACCTCGCGGACACCGGCGTCTGGCTCGAGTACGACCTCTTCGGCATGGAGAACTCGTACTATCCTTACAACCCGGACTTCGACATGCCGAACGACGGCGGGCGCATGGCGCAGATCCTCAAGCTCATCGCGCGCGGCCACCAGGACCAAATTTTGATGTCCCACGACATCGCCTACAAGACCTCGCTGACGAGGTACGGCGGCTACGGCTACCACCACCTCCTCGTCAACGTGGTCCCGCGGCTGCGGCGCAAGGGCGTGGACGACGCGGGGCTGCGGCGCCTGCTCGTGGAGAACCCCGCCCGCGCCTTTATCTTTCGCTAGATCGGTAGACATGGGAGGCCCCGGGCGCCCCCATGCTCCCCTTTGGCGGCTCGGGACGCCCCGGCGGAGCCGTGGCGCCCCTCGATCAGGGAAAAGTTTTTCTCTGTCGCGTGGGGCTCGGCGCCAATACGCTCAGCGCCGCGTGTCGCAATGGTCCGCCGCGACACGCGAGGGCTCCGCAACGCGGGTTTACGCGCAGTCGCGTGTGGCATGCGCATTGCGGAACGGGAGCGCCGATGTTCTCCACCCGCCGCGCGTCCCCCGGTCGCACGCTTCCCGCCGATCGCCTGACGGGACCGCTGATCACGGCCGCGACGGTCCTGGGGCTGAACGCGGTCGCGGACGGCGTGTTCGTCGCACACCCGATCTACCTGGCCTGCGTGGCCTACTCCGTCTTCCGGGGCGGCGTCGGCTCGGGACTCGTCAGCAGCGCGCTCGTCGTCTCCGATTCCCTGCTGCGCGCCGTCGACGTGCCCTTCGGGCTCGACGAGCCGGTCCGGCAGGTCAACATCATCGCCCTCGCGTGCCTCCTCCTGGTCCTCGTGACCGGTCACCTGAAGCGCCGGGCCGACCGCGCCGCGGAGCTCTCCCACGCCAACCAGCACCTGACCGGCCAGCTCCTCGAGCGCGCCCGCAGCGAGGAGACCGCGCTCGCGCTGGCGGCGATGACACGAGAGCTGGTCGAGCCGCTCGACGTCAGCCGGGTCCACCACCGCATCGTCTCCACGATCCTGGACCTGTTCCGCGTGCGCCACGCCATGCTCTACTGGCTCGACACGGCGTCGCAGGAGCTCGTCTGCGTGGCGACGGCCGGGGACGTCGACGACACGCGCTGGCTCGGCCGCCGCGTGCCGGCCGGCGCCGGCATCGCGGGGCGGGCGGTGCTCGAGCACCGCCTCGTCTACGCGGGCGAGGCGCTGCGCGACGAGGGCGGTGTCCTGGACGGGCGGGCGGTGCGGGAGATGGCCGGTGCCGGGCAGACGCTCGCGCTGCCCCTTCGCGCGCGCGGCAAGGTCCTCGGCGCGCTCTCGCTCGGCGTGGCCGAGGGGAAGGCGCTCGGGGAGACGGACCTCCAGCTGCTCTCGATCTTCGCCGGCCACGCCGCGCTCGCGCTCGAGAACTCGCGGCTCTACGAGGATCTCCGGGCGACGCTCGAGCGGCTCAGCGAATCGCAGGCGCGGCTCGTCGACGACGCGCGGCTGCGGGCCAGCGAGGAGGTGGCCGCCGGCGTTGCCCACCACGTCAACAACCGGCTCATGATCGTGCTCGCCGGCATCCAGCTCCTCCTGCCCAAGCTCACCATGGACAGCCACCGCACCTCGCTCGAGATCGTGGAGCGCACGGTGCTGGACACGGCGCGCCTGGTGGACCGGCTCCGCCAGTTCACCATGGCGCGCCTGCGCGGCGCGGCCGACTCGGCCGATCTCAACCTGGCCGTGCAGCGCGCGGTGGAGCTGTGTGGCGTCGATCACGCCGAGGCCGAGACCCGGGCCGGCCGCATCGACATCGTCTCCGAGCTGGGCGCGATTCCCCGGGTCGTCGCCGACGAGGCGCTGCTCGAGGAGGCGCTGGCGCACGTCGTGCGCAACGCGATCGAGGCGGTGGCCGACGGCGGGACGATCACGATCGCGACCTGGGCGGCGGGGACGAGCGTGCTGTGCGCGGTGCGGGACACCGGCGTCGGCATGCCGGAGGACGTCCTGCAGCGGGCCGCCGAGCCGTTCTTCACGACCAAGGGACCGCAGCGGGCCGGCCTCGGCCTGAGCTCCGCCCTCGGTATCATGCGCCAGATGGGCGGCCAGCTCGACATCCACAGCGAGCCCGGCGTCGGCACGCGCGTCACCGCGCGCCTCCGCTCCTATATTTCTTGATGGGGGCTCCGGGCGCCCCCATGCCCCCATGGCGGCTCGGGACGCCCCCGGCGGAGCCGTGGCGCCCGATCGAAACGAATTAGCCGCTCCGGGCGCTCCCCATCTCAGCGACTCCTACGCGGTCGTTTCGGCGGGCGCAGGCGTCGGCGGCCGTTCGGGCTGGACGTGACCGCAGGCGCGGCACGTCCGCAGCTCCAGGCTCGCGTCGAAGCGCGCGATGGCCGTCGTGAGGTCGCGCTCGATGTCGGCCACGTGCAGCGTCACCTCGTGCAGCAGCGCGTCGCAGCGGTCGCAGAACCACCGCAGCGATTCGGTCTGGTCCGGCCGGCGCTTGATCTCCACGACCAGCCCCCACGTGTCGGCCGGCCGGTGCGGCGAGTGCGGCGTGAGCGCCGGCACGAGCAGCAGCTCGCCCTCGCGGATCGTCTGCCGCCGGCGGCGCCCGTCCTCCACGTACTCGAGCACCATGTCGCCGCGCAGCATGTAGAAGATCTCGTCCGAGGGGTCGACGTGGAAGTCGCGTCGCGCGTTCGGGCC
>DASUPA010000064.1:0-7599 GCA_036276335.1 Candidatus Methylomirabilota bacterium
CGACGACGCCCTGGGCAAATCGGACCTGGTTTTCGAAGACATCTTCTTCTACGAGGGCAATACGCACCTCGCGATCGAGCAGCATGCGGCGCTCGCGGCGGTGGACCCCGACGGCAAGCTGACGCTGTGGTCCTCGACCCAGACCCCGCACTACGTGCACCGGCTGCTGACCAAGATCCTCGACCTGCCCGGTGCCCACATCCGGGTGATCGCCGCCCCGGTCGGCGGCGGCTTCGGCGGCAAGCTCGATCCGTTCGCGCACGAGATCGCCGCCTGCAGGCTCTCGCAGCTCACCGGCCGCCCGGTGAAGATCGCCTGCACCCGCGAGGAGGTCTTCTACATCCACCGTGGCCGCCACCCCGTGCTGATGTGGATCAAGACGGGATTCACGCGTCAGGGTGACATCACGGGGTGCCACCTCCGCACGTGGCTCGACGGCGGCGCCTACGGCTCCTACGGCGTCGCCTCCACCTTCTACACGGGCGTCATCAACCCCGTGACCTACAAGATGCCCGTCTACAAGTTCGAGGGCGCCCGCATCTTCACGAACAAGCCGCCGTGCGGGCCCAAGCGCGGCCACGGCACGCCGCAGCCGCGCTTCGCGCTCGAGTGCCAGCTCGACAAGGCCGCCGAGCAGCTGGGCCTCGATCCCGCCGACCTGCGCCGCCGGATCGTCGCCGAGCCGTTCACCAAGACCGCCAACCACCTCACGGTGACGACGATCGGCCTCGGTGAGTGTCTCGACCGGGTGGTGGAGGCCTCCGGCTGGCGGGACAAGCACGCGCGTTACCGCGCGGCCGCGGCCGACGCGTCGGCGAAGCCGCTCTGGCAGTCGCGCAAGCGCAAGGGCATCGGCCTCGCGTGCTCCGCGTACATGACGGGCGCCGGCACGGCCATCTACTGGAACAGCATGCCGCACTCCGGCGTCGTCGTCCGCGCCGACCGGAGCGGCGCCGTGACGCTGCTCTGCGGCGCGACCGACATCGGGCAGGGCTCGGACTCCGTCCTCGCCTACCTGGTCGCCGAGGTGCTCGGCGTCGACCCGAAGGACGTGCACGTCCATCCCGCCGACACGAGCCTCACGCCGGTCGACCTCGGCTCGTACTCGTCCCGCGTGACGCTGATGTGCGGGCAGGCGGCCATCCAGGCCGGCGAGCGGCTGAAGAGCGCCGTCTTCAAGGCCGTCGCCGCCAAGCTCGGCGTCGAGCCAACGGCGCTGGTGGCGCGCGAGCGGAAGATCGGCGTGCCCGACGACTGGGACCGGGCGCTCCCCTTCGCGCAGGCGGTGGAGCTGGGCGAGGCGATGCACGGCGTGCTCGCGTTCGCGGGCTCGTACGCGCCGCCGAAGCGCGCGGGCAAGTACAAGGGCGGCGGCGTCGGCCCGTCGCCCTGCTACTCGTACTCGGCGTGCGTGGTGGAGCTGACCGTGGACGAGGACACGGGGACGATCGAGCTCTCCGACGTGTGGATCGCCCACGACATCGGCCGGGCGCTGAACCCGCTGCTCGTCGAGGGGCAGGTCGAGGGCTCCATCTACATGGGCATCGGCGAGGCGCTCATGGAGGAGCAGGTCTTCCGCAAGACCCTCCACAAGACGCCCTCCATGCTCGACTACAAGAGCCCGACCACGCTGGAGACGCCCGAGATCCACACCTTCCTCGTCGAGACCGACGATCCGGAGGGCCCCTTCGGCGCCAAGGAGGCGGGACAGGGACCGCTGCTCCCGGTCATCCCGGCCATCGCCAACGCGGTCTACCAGGCGACCGGCGTGCGGATCGACGAGGTACCGATCACGCCGGACAAGATCCTGCGCGGCCTCGAGCTCCGGCGCCAGGGCAAGCCGGCGCGCGTCGGGCCGGACAAGCTCCCGCTGTTCGGCTTCAAGGAGCCGGTCGTCGTCGATTCCGCCTTCGGGCAGCCGGCCGAAGCCATCGCCGTCCGCCCGTTCGCCGATGAGAGGACACCATGAGCCGATGTCGCGGCGGACGGAGCCGGAAGCCACCTGGAACAGGCCACCCACGCTTCAAGCCGGTCTCCGAGCGGTCGCTACAATGATGCGGCTGCCGCCGTTCGAGTACCTGGCGCCGCGCACCGTCGCCGACGCGGTGAAGTATCTCGGCGACCGCGGGCCGGAGGCCATGCTGGTGGCCGGCGGCACCGATCTGTTTCCCAACCTCAAGCGGCGGCAGTTCGAGCCGACGGCGCTGGTGGGCCTGCGTGGCATCCGGGAGCTCCGCGGCGTTCGCGGCGTGGGCGGGGGACTGGCGATCGGCGCCGGCACGACGCTCACCCAGGTGGCCGCGCACGCCGAGGTCGCGCGCCGGTATCCCGCGCTCGCCACCGCGGCCGGCCTCGTGTCCTCGCCGCAGCTGCGCAACATGGGCACCCTTGGCGGCAACGTCTGCGTCGACACGCGCTGCAACTACTACAACCAGACGTACGAGTGGCGGAAGGCGATCGGCTTCTGCATGAAGAAGGACGGCGACATCTGCCTCGTCGCGCCGGGCAGCCCGCGCTGCTGGGCCGTCTCGTCGTCGGACACGGCGCCGGTGCTGTGGGCGCTCGGCGCCACCGCGCGGCTGGCCGGCCCCGCCGGGGAGCGCACGCTGCCGGTGTCCGCGCTCTTCAGGGACGACGGCATCGCGTACCTCGCCAAGCGTCCGGACGAGATCCTGACCGAGATCGCGCTGCCGCCCGACGACGGCTGGGCGTCCGTCTATCTCAAGCTCCGCCGCCGCGGCTCGTTCGACTTCCCGGTGCTGGGCGTCGCCGTCGCGGTGCGCCGCGAGGGCGACGTCGTGCGCGAGGCGCGGATCGTGCTGGGCGCGGTGGCGTCGCAGCCGCGGGAGGCGACGGCGGCGGCGGCGATGCTGGCGGGCGAGCGGCTGACCTCGGAGTCGATCACGCGCGCAGCCGAGCTGGCGGCCGGGCCGTCGAGGCCGCTCGACAACACCGACTTCACCCACCCGTATCGCAAGAAGGTGACGCGGGTGTACGTGGCGCGCGCGCTGGCGCGGCTGGCGGGACTGGACGCGGGGCCCTCGTCGTTCGAGGCCGCCCTGTGAGAAAGGCGGCGCGATGACCGCCCTGGGCGAGAGGATCAAGGCGCTGCGCCGGGAGCGCGAGCTGCAGCAGCGGCAGCTCGCGGAGAAGGCGGACCTGACGCCGAGCATGGTCTCGCAGATCGAGTCCGGGCGGCTCACGCCGTCGCTCCACACGCTCGGCAAGATCGCGGCCGCGCTCTCGGTGCCGATCGCCGAGCTCTTCGACGGCCAGCCCGCCGGCCGCATCCACGTCAGCCGCAAGAAGGACTACCCGGTGGTGTCCTTCGACGGGTCGTCCGAGCGCTGGGCCGTCCTCGGCGCCGGGCTGTTCGAGGGCAAGATCCGCGCGGTGGTCTCCACGCTGGACGGCCGGTCGCGCGGCGTGATGACGGACAAGGTCGTCATCAAGCCGGGCCAGATGAAGCTCTTCTACGTGCTCGACGGCAAGGTGGCGCTCCACTACAACGGCGAGCGCCAGGTGCTGGACGCCGGCGACAGCGCGCTGCTGGACGGCGGCGCCCCGCACGGCTGGGAAAACCTCGGAACGAGGACGGCCCGGGTCCTCTGGGTCATCCTGGGATAGGTCATGGCTGACACGACGCACGACGCCGTCCCCGTGGACTTCCGGACCGAGCCGGCGCGCTACCGGCACTGGAAGCTCTCGCTCGACGGTCCGGTGGCCACCCTCGCCATGGACGTGCGCGAGGACGCCGGGCTGCGCTCCGGTTACGAGCTGAAGCTCAACTCCTACGACCTCGGCGTCGACATCGAGCTCTACGACGCCGTGCAGCGCCTGCGCTTCGAGCACCCGGAAGTCGGCGCCGTCGTCGTGACCTCCGGCAAGGAGCGCGTCTTCTGCGCGGGCGCGAACATCCGCATGCTGGGCCAGTCGAGCCACGGCTGGAAGGTGAACTTCTGCAAGTTCACCAACGAGACGCGCAACGCCATCGAGGAGGCGTCGGCGGAGTCGAGGCAGACCTATCTCTGCATGGTGAACGGGCCGTGCGCGGGCGGCGGCTACGAGCTGGCGCTCGCGACCGAGTGGATCGTGATGGCCGACGACGGCAACACGGCCGTCTCGCTGCCCGAGGTGCCCCTGCTGGCCGTCCTGCCCGGCACCGGCGGACTCACGCGTCTCGTCGACAAGCGGCGGGTGCGGCGCGATCGCGCCGACTTCTTCTGCACGACGGAGGAGGGCGTGAAGGGCAAGCGGGCGGTGGAGTGGGGGCTCGTCGACGAGGTCGTGCCGCGCTCGCGGCTCCGCGAGGCCGCGCAGCAGCGGGCGCGCGCGCTGGCGGCGAGGTCCGACCGGCCGCGCCAGGCGAAGGGCATCGTGCTCGGCCCGCTCGAGCGGACCATCGACGGCGACCGCATCGCCTACCCGCACGTGACGTGCGTGGTCGACCGCCGGCGCGGGCTCGCCGAGATCACCGTGGCCGGACCGACCACGCCGCCGCCCGCCGACGCGGCCGGCGTGGCCGCGGCCGGGGCCGCGTTCTGGCCGCTGGCGGTCGCCCGCGCGCTCGACGACCTCATCCTGCACCTGCGCACCAACGAGGAGACGATCGGCCTCTGGGTGCTCCGCACGACCGGCCAGTCCGAGCGCGTGGAGGCGTACGATCGCGTGCTGCTCGACCACGGCGCCGACTGGCTGGTGCGCGAGGTGCGGCTCTACCTCAAGCGCACGCTCAAGCGCCTCGACGTCTCCTCCAGGTCGGTGTTCGCGCTGATCGAGCCGGGATCGTGCTTCACGGGGACCCTGCTGGAGCTGGCACTGGCCGCCGACCGGTCGTACATGCTCGCCGGCACCCTGCCGGACGACGACCGCCCCGCGCCGACCGTGCGCCTGACCGGGGCCAATTTCGGCGTCTACCCGATGATCAATGGCCTCACACGCCTCGCCAGCCGATTCCTGGGCGAGCCGGGTCGCGTCGACGACCTCAAGGGCCGGATCGGACAGGACCTCGATGCGGCGGCGGCCGCCGAGGCCGGGCTCGTGACGTTCGCGCCGGACGACATCGACTGGGAGGACGAGGTGCGCCTCGCGCTGGAAGAGCGCGCCGCGTTCTCGCCGGATGCGCTCACGGGCATGGAGGCGTCGCTCCGGTTCGGCGGCCCGGAGACGCTCGAGACGAAGATCTTCGGCCGGTTGTCGGCGTGGCAGAACTGGATCTTTCAGCGACCGAACGCGGTCGGGCCGAAGGGCGCGCTCCAGCTGTACGGCAGCGGCGAGCGCAGCGACTTCGACCGCAGGAGAGTGTGATGGCGATCGACTATCTCGAGCGCATTCCGAACAACGTGAGCCTGGCCGACAACCGCCGGCTGCAGCGCGCCCTGGAGGACTGGCAGCCCAAGTTCCTGGAGTGGTGGAAGGACATGGGGCCGGAGGGCTTCCAGGCGCGCGACGTGTACCTCCGCACCGCGGTGAGCGTCGACGCCCAGGGGTGGGCGCAGTTCGGGTGGGTCAAGATGCCGGAGTACCGCTGGGGGATCTTCCTCGCCGAGCCCGAGCCCGGCCGGACGATCGCCTTCGGGGACCACAAGGGCGAGCCGGCCTGGCAGGACGTCCCCGGCGAGTACCGCGGCACGCTGCGGCGGCTCATCGTGACCCAGGGCGACACCGAGCCCGCGTCGGTGGAGCAGCAGCGCCATCTCGGCCGCACCTGCCCGTCGCTCTACGACCTCCGGAACCTCTTCCAGGTCAACGTGGAGGAGGGCCGGCACCTGTGGGCCATGGTCTACCTGCTCCAGGCCTACTTCGGCCGCGACGGCCGCGAGGAGGCGGAGGCGCTGCTGCAGCGCCGCTCGGGCGATCGCGACAAGCCCCGGATCCTCGGCGCCTTCAACGAGCGGACGCCGCACTGGCTCTCCTATCTGATGTTCACGTTCTTCACCGATCGCGACGGCAAGTACCAGCTCGCGAGCCTGTGCGAGAGCGGCTTCGATCCGCTGTCGCGGACGTGCCGCTTCATGCTGACCGAGGAAGCG
This sequence comes from Candidatus Methylomirabilota bacterium, assembly GCA_036276335.1. Lineage (GTDB taxonomy): Bacteria > Methylomirabilota > Methylomirabilia > Rokubacteriales > CSP1-6 > AR12. The sequence goes on from DASUPA010000064.1 coordinate 6,033, forward strand.
CACCACATGTTCGTGGGGGAGACCGGCATCGGCCGCGTCGTGCAGCGCACGTGCGAGCTGATGCGGCAGCACAAGACGGACGACGTCCGCGCGTACGGCGCGATCGATCTGCTGACGATCCAGAGGTACCTGAACTTCCACTACTCGGTCTCCCTGGATCTCTTCGGCTCGGAGATCTCCACGAACGCCGCGAACTTCTACACGATGGGGCTCAAGGGGCGCTTCGAGGAGACGAAGAAGGGCGACGACCATCGGCTGAAGAGCGCGACGTACCCCGTGAGCGCCCTCGACGGCGACCGGATCGTCACCCGCGAGGAGGCGGCGCTGCCGGCGCTCAACGAGCGGCTGCGCGACGACTACATCGCCGACTGCCAGCGAGGGGTCGATCGCTGGAACCGGATCATCCGCGAGCACGGGATCGACGCCACGCTGGCGCTGCCGCACCGCGGCTTCCATCGCGCGATCGGCCTGTTCGCCGAGTCCCGCGTGGCCCCCGACGGCCGCCTGCTGAGCCAGGCGGAGTGGGACGCGCAGAAGCACCGCTGGCTGCCGACCGCCGAGGACGAGGAGTTCATCCAGAGCCTGATGACGCCGGTGACGGAGCCGGGGAAGTTCGCGGGCTGGATCGCTCCCCCGGCGCGGGGGATCAACGGCCTGCCGGTGGAGTTCGAATACGTGAAGCTGGCGGGGGTGAGATAGGCTGGACGCCGGCCGGCGCCGCTCGGGAGAAACCGCGCGCGGCCGGCGTCCAGGGCGAGCTACATGCGACGGTTGTCGATGTAGTCGCCGCTGCTGCGAGTCATCGCCACGATGGCGAGGACGACCACGAGGAGCAGGGCCGCGGCGATCAGCACGGCGGCCGTGGGGCTCAGCCCGAAGATCGTGGTGCGCTCGGTGACGGCCGAGCGCGGGAGCGCGGAGGCGCCGTCGTCGCGGCGCTCGGTGGCGGCGCTGCCGCTCACGCTGCCGCTGGCGCCGCTCGACGGCGACGTGGTCACCGACGACGAGCCGGCGGAGCCGCTTGCGCTGCCGCTCGACGGCGGCGTGGAAACCGATGAGGACCCGGTGGAGCCGGTGGCGCTGCCGGACGGTGTGGTGCTCGGGGACGCGGGAGAGCCGCCCGTGCTCCCACTGCTCTGGGCGAGCGTCTCTGCCGCAGGCGCGGCGAGCACGGCCGCCCCGAGCAGAGCGATGAGCAAGGATTTCATACCGCACCTCCTCGAGGCGGGGAGGGGAGCAAGGCGGATGCCAGTGACGGGTGTGCGGACGCCGACGGGGAGGTGCCGATGAACGCGTGGGAATCACTGCCCGCCCAGTTCAACGTCGCGACGTGGTTCGTCGACCGCAACGTCGCCGAGGGCCGTGGCGGCTCGCCGGCCTTCCGGTACGAGGACCGCGTCCTGACGTACGCCGACGTGCTCGAGCTCACCAACCGCACCGGCAACGCGCTCCGGGACCTCGGCATCGGCCTGGAGGACCGCGTCCTCGTCCTCTGCCTGGACGCGCCCGAGTTCCTCGGGGCCTTCTGGGGCGCCATCAAGATCGGCGCCGTGCCGATTCCCGTCAA
>DASUPA010000065.1:0-6462 GCA_036276335.1 Candidatus Methylomirabilota bacterium
TGTTCCTCGTCATCTATTTCGGCTGGGGGCCGCCGCTGGAGTTCACGCCGCCCTGGGTCGATCCCTGGGCGAACTTCCAGATGATGGTGTGGCCCGTCGTCACCGTCGGCTACCGCTACTCCGCGGTGACGACGCGCATGATGCGCTCGACGGTGCTCGAGGTGCTCCGCGAGGACTACATCCGCACCGCCTGGGCCAAGGGGCTGCGGGAGCGGGCCGTCGTCATCCGGCACGCGCTCAAGAATGCGATGCTGCCGGTGATCACCCTCATCGGCACCGAGTTCGCCTTCCTGATCGGCGGCCTCGTCGTGACCGAGACGGTGTTCACCCTCAATGGCATCGGCCGTTTCGTGGTGGACGCGGTGGCCCACCGCGACTACCCGGTCGTGCAGGCGCTCGTGTTCCTCATCGCGTTCGCCTTCGTGATCGTCAACCTGCTCGTCGATCTCACCTACGCGTGGTTCGATCCACGCATCCGGTACCGGTAGCGCCATGGCGACACGCATCGAGGTCGCCCACACCACGGCCGCCACGACGCTCAGCCCACGCCTCACGGCCGGCGACGAGGTCGTCAAGTTCATCCGCACCAAGCCGCTCGGCGCCGCGGGCGCCCTGATCATCCTCGCGATGCTGGCGGTGGCGGCCCTGGCCGAGGTGCTGGCGCCGTACGACGCCTACGAGGGGGACTACGCGCTGCAGTTCGCGCGCCCCAGCCTCGAGCACTGGTTCGGCACCGACGAGTTCGGGCGGGATCTGCTCAGCCGCATCATGTACGGCGCGCGGATCGCGCTGTTCGTCGGCTTCGCCGCCTCGTTCCTCGGCTGCACGCTCGGCGGGCTGCTCGGCGTGGTCAGCGCCTACCTGGGCGGGAAGGTCGACCTCCTCCTCGAGCGGCTGATGGACGTCCTGCTGGCGTTTCCGCAGCTCATCCTGGCGCTGGCCATCGCCTCGATCCTGGGGCCGGCCGTCCAGAACGTGGTGATCGCGATCGCCATTCCCATCATCCCGCGCGCCGCGCGCGTGGTCCGCGCGACGGCGCTCTCGGTGAAGGAGAACGTCTACGTCGAGGCGGTCAGCGCGCTGGGGGCTCCGCGGTGGCGGATCGTCCTGCGCCACATCGTGCCGAACGTGGTGGCGCCCTACATCATCATGCTCACCGCGCAGCTCGGCGGCGCCATCCTCGCCGAGGCGGCGCTGAGCTACCTGGGGCTGGGCGCGGCGGAGCCGACGCCATCCTGGGGCCTGATGCTGTCCGGCTCGGCCCTGGCGTACGCGGAGAAGGCGCCATGGATCCCGCTGTTCCCCGGCATCGCCATCAGCCTCGGCGTGTTCGGGTTCAACCTCTTCGGCGACTCGCTGCGCGACGCGCTGGACCCGAAGCTGCGCAAGGGCTGACGCCCGATCAGAAGCGCCAGCGCACGCCGACGAACGGCCCGTAACGCTCGGTGCGCGCCTCGTCGAGCTTCTGCCGGACCGTGCCCACCGTGGTCGTGTACGCGAACTGGTCGCCTTCCCCGGACTCCAGCAGCCAGTACTGGAAGCCCAGCTCGACCGACAGCCGGTCGGTGACGGCATAGGTGAGCGCCCCGTCCGCCTGCCAGCCGAACCCGCCGTCCGCCTCGTCGCGGAAGCTCGGGTCGCGGCGGAGATCCGATCGGAGGTAGTGCACGTCCTCGATCACGAGATACGACCAGGGCACGAGGTAGCCGCGGAGGCGCACGCTGAGTCCCCGATAGATCGGCACCTGCGTCCGCGCGCCGAGCCGGAGGCTGCTCCAGTAGTAGTCGTTCGCGATGGCCCGGGTCCCGCTGTCGACGGTGCCCGGGAACCCGGTGGCGCCGAAGGCGACGTACCGCTCCTGCCAGTACTGGAAGCCGAACAGGAGGTCGACGTAGCCGCGCGCCGTGGCATCGGGCATCGTCCAGGCGAACACGCGTCCACCCACGTCGGTGTTGATGTAGAAGAGGTCGCTGTCGTCGACGGTCGAGCGCGTGAACCCGGTCCGCTCGCCCGTCGGCGAGAAGTCCTCGTCGATGAGCACGCCGTCGCCGATGACGCCGCCGCCGATGCTCGCCAGCGCGACGAACCGGTTCCACACGAGGTCCACGTTGACCTCGGGGACGATGGAATCGACACCGCGCCAGCGAAGCTCGGACAGGCGGTCGATTCCCGCCGCCGCGCTCCGGCGGCTGCTGTAGCCGCTGGTCGCCCAGACACGCCCTCCCAGGCTCAGCTCCAGCTCCTCCCACACCGACCGCTCCGCCTGGGCGACGGCGGCGGCGGGGGCGGTCAGGAGCGCGACGAGTCCCACGACGATCGCGGCGGATATCGCTGTCACGGTCGGCCTCCTGTGCGAGGCGTGGCAGAGTCACCAATCGGGACGAGACCTGCTTCCAGTATAGCGGCCGTGCCTAGAGGTCATGGCGACCGGCGGCCTCGGGCTGGTACAGGATCTCGTCGATGCGGAGCGACCGCTCGCCGCCGGGCACGGTCCACGTGACGACGTCGCCGGCACGATAGCCGAGCAGCGCGGTGCCCACGGGCGCGATGATGGACACCTTGCCCTCGTCGGCGTTCGCGTCGCTCGGGAAGGCGATGGTGATCGTCCGCTCCCGGCCGGTCGTCAGGTCGGTCACCCGCACGCGGCAGTTCATGGTGACCACGTCGCCCGGAATCGCGTGCGACGGCACGACCTGCGCCTCGTCGAGCTCCTCCTCGAGCGGCGCCAGGTGCTCGCGGTCGCGCCAGCCGCCGGCCTTGAGGCTTTCGAGCACGGCCCGGAGGCGCTTCATGTCGAACTCGGTGACGTAGATGGTTCGCTCCGTCACGATGTCCCCCCTTGGATTGAGTGAGCGCCGGGCGCGGACGACAAGAGCCGAAAGCGCATCGGCCCGACAGGCGCGGCGAGGCGCGCGCTCCGGGCCGATGCGCTCGTCTCAGTGTGCCACCGGAATGCGTTCGCGGCAACGCCCGCCTCGAGCCGGTGGCGGCCGCCGGCGGCGGGCCTACTTCGGGACCAGCGCCTTGAACCGGGGCATCACCTCGCGCGCGAGCAGCTCCATCGAGTGGCGCCACGCGGCGGGGTTCTCGGTGTAGTCGAAGCAGAACACGAGCAGCGTGCCGAAGCCGCCGACCTCGTCGTAGATCCGGTGCAGCTTGTCGGCGACCGTCGCCGGCGAACCCACCAGCCAGTTGTGGCGAGCGCAGTACTCGGGCGTGACGTCCGCGTCCGCGACCGCGGGGTCGTGCTTCAGGAACTCGGTGAACCCGAAGGCCGCGAGCAGCGGCAGGAAGTACTCGCGCATCATGCGGCCCATCATGCCGCCGGCCGAGAGGCGCAGCGCCTCGGCGTCGGTGTCGGCGACGAAGACCTCGCGCACGAGCCGCCAGTCCGCGCGCCGCGGCGTCCGTCCCGTCCGTGCGGCGCCCTGCTCGACGGCCTCCCAGTGGCTCGCGACGTAGGCCGGGTTCAGGTTGAGGCTCAGCGGCCAGAACCCACGCTCACCGGCGAGCTTCAGCGTCTCGGATCCCTTGTTCAGGCCCGCGACGCCGATCGGCGGGTGCGGCGTCTGCAGCGGCTTGATGTGCGGCCGCAGCGTGCCGAACAGCGTGCCGGTCTTCGTGACGTGCCAGTACTTGCCCTTGTAGTCGAACTCGGGCTCGTCGCTCCAGAGCCGCAGGATGATGTCGAGCGACTCGCGCGTCATGTCGCGGTTCTGGCCGGACATGCCGTCGACGTTGAAGAGCATCCAGTCGCTCGGCAGTCCGCTCGCGGCCACCCCGAAGTTGAGCCGGCCCTTCGCGAGGTGGTCCAGCATCGCCACCCGGTTGGCGAGCTCCGCGGGATGGTGGAACGGCAACAGGAAGCCGCCCGGGCCGATGCGCATGCGTTCCGTCTGCATGAGCGCCTGCGCCACCAGCAGGTCGGGCGCGGGATGCGGCTCCCACGGGGCCGTGTGGTGCTCGCCGATCCAGGCCTCGCTGAAGCCGAGCTCGTCGGCCCAGCGCAGCTGCTGGAGATCCCACTCGTGGCCATCGCGAAGGCTGCGCTCGGGCGGGTGCGAGGGCATCGTGAACAGTCCGTACTCCATGGAGGCCTCCTCGGAAACGCCGGGTGCGGGGAGTGTACCCCGCGTCCGAGCGGCCGTCCCGGGAAGTTCAGGCGCGCGGCGCCCGGTCCAGTCCGCGCCCCGCACGGCGCCCGCCGGCGCCGTGACACTCCGCTCCTGGGTGCACGCCAGAATGGTGCGACGACGTCCCAAAAGTCTGATTTCTCGCGGGCGCCAGCGTGGCATGGCCGGTGCACGACGGCCGATGACCGGCGCGGCAGGCGCACCGGCCGGAACGGGAGGATGCGATGACGACGAGGCGAGACCCCATCGGCTTCTGGTCCGGGACGCTGGCCGCCGCCGTGCTGACCGCGGCCCTGGCCGGGGCCACGGCGCAGGCGCAGCCGGCGAAGTCGCCGCCGCCGTCCCGGGCCGCGGCGCCGGCCAGGCCGCAGACCGAGACGGAGCGGCGGACGGTCGAGGCGCTGCAGGCCGCGCAGAAGCAGTTCGACGCCGGCGGCGCGCGCGTCATGGCCGCCTCGCCCGGCGGCCGGCGCCGGGTGGCCGAGACGATCGCCCGGCAGTTCGGCGTCCCGGAGAAGTCGGTCAACGACCTCCGCGCCCGGCGCATGACCTACGGCGAGGTGGCGATCGCGCTGTCGCTCTCCCAGCAGTGGATGCGGCGGGACAAGGCGCTCACGCTGCCGCGGGCAGTCGACAGGATCGTGGCCCTCCGGAAGTCCCAGGACTGGGCCGCCGTCGCGCGTGGTCTCGACCTCTCCCTCTCCGACGTCGTCGCCGATCTGAAGAAGGCGGAGAAGCAGCTGGCGAAGCTCGACACCGTGAAGACGGCCCGCGCCGAGGGGCAGGAGCGCAAGCCGCCGAAGGCCGACAGGCCGGCGCGCTAGCGGGCGCGTCCTACCACGGTGCCCGCTCCCCGCCGGGGAGCGGGACGTCCGACGCGTCGGTCGTCCGCTCCGGCGGCAGCGTGGCGAAGCGCGCCATGCCGGTCAGTTCGGGACGATGGCCGCGCGCGTCACCCGGCCCGTGTCCTGCTCGGCGAACGCCCGGTTGATCTCGTCGAGCGGATACTTGTGCGACACGACCTTGCCCCACGGATACTTCGTCAGCGTCCGGAGCATGAGATCCAGCGCGCCCCGGAGGTGCTCGGCCTCGTAGTGGGCCAGGCCGATGATGCGGCGGTTGCCGAAGATGATCCACGACGGATCGAACTCCGCCTTCCAGCCGACGTTGATGTTGCCGATCTCGAGGTAGGTGCCTTCCGGCGCCGTCATCCTCAATCCCTCGTCCACCACGCCGGGATGGCCGACGAGCTCGAGCACGATGTCGCCGCCCCAGTCGTCGGTGAGCTGCTTCACCCGCCTGACGCGCGCCTCGGGCGTCGGAAACTCGCGAAGGTCCACGCACGTGTCGGCGCCGAACTGTCGGGCGAGCTCCAGGCGCTCGTCGACACCGTCGACCACCACGACACGGCCTGCGCCCATCTCCCGGGCCACCGCGCAGGCGTAGACGCCGAGCCCGCCGGCGCCCTGGACGACGACCGTCTGGCCCGCGCGCAGCCCCGCGACGTCGAGGCCGGCGTAGACCTGCGTGTAGGCGCAGTTGACGCCGGCCGCCATCTCGTCGGTGATCTCCGGCGGCAGCTTGAACATCGCGTGGTTGGGCCGGAGGTAGAAGTACTGGCCGAAGCCGCCCTGGAAGTGCGGCCACTGCTCGCACGACACGAGCCAGTTCGCCTGCCGCACCGGGCAGGACTTGAAGTGCCGGGCGAGGCAGGCCTTGCACTGCCCGCACGGGAAGAAGTAGCGATACGCGACGCGATCGCCGACCTGGACCGGGCGCCCGGCGGCGTCCGTCGTCACGCCGTCGCCGAGCCTGGCGATGGTCCCCACGTGCTCGTGGCCCGTGTTCAGCGGCAGCGGGCGGCCCATCCGCGCGTAGTCCTGCTCGCCGCGCCAGTAGTGCATGTCCGAGCCGCAGACGTTGGCGAGCGAGATCTTGATGAGCGCCGCGCCCGGCTCGGGATCGGGCACGGGGTACTCGCGGATCTCGAAGGGCTTGCCGGTTCCGTGGAAGACCGCCAGGCGTCCCGTCTCGGCCATCGCGCGCCTCCTTGGTGATGTGGGCCGCTATGGTGACAGAAACCTCGGCACGCGCCAACCCGCCGGTATGCTGATCGCGTGAGCGAGCTGCCGCCGGGTTTCGTGTATCGTCCGGAGCTCCTGACGCCCGACGAGGAGCACGCCATCCTCGCCGGTGTCGCGCGGCTCGACTATCACGAGATCCGGATGCGCGGGCAGGTCGCGCGGCGACGGACGGCGCACTTCGGCTGGACGTATGGCTACGAGACGTGGCGCATCGAGCCCGGTCCACCGATCCCGGAGTTCCTCCT